>NZ_JAVREO010000028.1:0-57182 GCF_031845445.1 Streptomyces chisholmiae
GGTGTGCGTGGCGGCCGGCGCCGGCCGCCACGCACACCTCGCCGGCGAACAGGCGGCGGCGCCACGGCTGTTCGGTGGGTGGGTCGAGCCGGCCGCGTGGGCTGGGTCGGCCGAGCCGGCCGGGAGGGACCGACCTAGCGGAGTAGCCACGCCCGGGTCAGTTCCAGCACCTCGGCGCGGCTGCGGGGGCCGTGGTCGGCGGCCACGCAGTGGTTGCCGATCCGCACCGAGAAGGTGAGCAGGCAGCGCACCTCGACGTCCTCGTCGTCCGCGCAGAACTGGCTGAACTGCGCGCGCAGGTAGGCCATCTGCCGGTTGTCCACGCGGCGCAGCCGGGCCGCGACGGCCGGGTCGCGGCGAGCCCAGTCGCGGATCGCGAGGTCGAGGGCGGTGCCCGTGGCCAGCCCGTCGCCGAGCGCGGCGACCAGCGTGAACAGCCGGTCCAGCTTGCTCCTGGCGTCGCCGCCGTCCCGTTCGACCGCCTCGATCACCGACTCGGTGACCTCGCGTTCCCAGGTGTCGAGCAGCTCGGTGAGCAGGGCGTCCCGGTTCCTGAAGTAGCCGTAGAAGCCGCCCTTGGTGACGCCGAGGGACTGGGCGAGCGGCTCGATCCGGACGGCCTCCGGGCCGCCGGCGGCCAGGGCCCGCAACCCTTCCTCGACCCACCGGCCGCGCGGCGTACGGGCGTTGGCCATGACGTGCTCCCCTCTGTTCCCCACGCGCCCCATCTATACGCACCCGTATAACTGGCGCTAGGCTGGTCTGTACGGCATCGTATAGAACAGGGGGCCGAGCATGAGACTGCCCAATGCCGCCCACACCTCCCTCCCCTGGCGGGTCCACGAGATCGCCGGCGACTTCCGCGTCGACGACGTGTGGGCGCTGCCGACCCCGGGTGGGCCGGACGACCTGCACCACCTGGTCACCCTGATGGCCAACGGCGGGAAGGAGCCGGCCGAGCGGCCGGGCGAAGCCGCGGCGGTGGAGCCCGGCGCGGCACCTGAGCCGGGCATCACCTCGCCCGTCTACCGCGCGCTGTTCGCGATCCGCTGGCGGCTCGGCCGGTGGTTCGGCTGGGACCGGCCGGGCAGCGGGCTCGACGGCCGGGTCAGTTCGCTGCGCGAGCGGCTGCCGGCGGACCTGCGCGCGGCCCCCCGGGGCCCCGACTTCCGGTCGGTGCCGTTCACCTCCGTCTACCAACTGCCGAACGAGTGGGCCGCCGAACTGGCCAACCGGACGGTGCACACCGTGCTGCACGTCGGCTGGGTGTCGGACGGGGCGGGCGGCTACCGAGGTCAGATGGCGGTGCTGGTGAAGCGCAACGGCCGGTTCGGCGCGGTGTACATGGCCGCCATCAGGCCGTTCCGGCACCTGGGCGTCTACCCGGCGCTGTTCCGGGCGATCGACCGGCGCTGGCGGGCCACCACCCCGCGGCGCTGACCACCCCGCCGGCGGTGGGGCTGGTGCCCGGGCGCGGGGGTGGTGCCGGGTACACCCAGGTTGGGTGGGTGACCGGGCTGAACCCGAGGGCCGTCAACGGAAGGATCGTGACCACGAGCTGAGGCGGCCGTCGGGGGCGCCGGCGGGGGTCGCGTCGCGGACGCGGCGGAAGGGAGCACCGAGATGAGCGTGGTTCTGGAGCATGCGGAGAGCGGGCGGCCGACGACCGGGGCACCGGCGGCGCGCCCCACGCACGACCCGGCCCAGCCCGCCGACCAGCACGGGCGGTACGGGCAGCACGGCGGGCAGCACGACGGGTCCGCCCCGTACGGCGGCCTCGGGCCGGTCGGCCGGGAGGCGTGGCTGGTCGCGGCGGCGAAGGCGCCCTGGCGCGGGCTCGGCCTCGGGCTGGTGTCGCTGCTGGTCTCGGTGCCGCTCTTCTCCCTGCTCATGGTCTCGATCGGGCTGATCCCGGTCGGCATCGGCCTCTACACCACCCCCGTACTGCTGGGCGCCCTGCGGCACTTCGCCGACTGGCGGCGGTCCCTGGTGGCCCGCTGGGGCGGGGTGCCGCTGCCGGCGCCGCGGCGGGCGCACTGGGCGCCGGGCACCGTGGCGCCGGTCAGGACCCTGGTGCTGCTCCGCGACCCGAGCACCTGGCGTCAACTGTGGTGGCTGCTCACCGACATGACCGCCGGCAGCGTCACCGCCCTGCTGCCGTTCGGCCTGCTCGCGCACGGCGCCTACGGCTGGGTGCTGGCCGCCGGCGTCTGGGAGCCGATCCACGACGCGGACGGCGCCTTCTGGTACGCCTTCGTGCAGGTCCAGGGCCAGGGCGACGCCAACCTGGCGGCGCTGGTGGGCACCGGCACGGCCGTCCTCGGCCTGCTGGCCGGACGGGCCCTGCTGCGCGGCCACTTCGCGGTGACCAGGAGCATGTTGAGGAACGCCTGACCGGCCTTCGTACCTAAGGTGGGTCGATGACGGTTACCAGCCCGCGGTTGGCGCGGGTCACCCCGGAGAACGTGTCCGCCGCCTGTCGGTTGGCGGTCAGGCGCGACCAGGAACACCTGGTCGCGCCGGTCGCGCACTCGCTGGCCGAGGCGTACGCCTCACCCGACACCGCCTGGCCGCGACTGGTCTACGACGGCGACCAGTTGGTCGCGTTCGTGATGGGCGGCTTCGACCCGGAGAACGAGATATCCCTGTTCCGGTGCGGCGTCTGGCGGTTGAACGTGGGCGCCGAGTTCCAGGGGCGCGGCTACGGCAGGTTCGCGGTCGACGAGCTGCTCGCCGAGGCCAGGCGGCGCGGGCAGCGCCGGGTGACGGTGATGTGGGAGACCGGTCCCGGCAGCCCCGAGCCGTTCTACCTGCGGATGGGCTTCCGCCCGACCGGCGAGGTCTTCGCCGGCGAGGTCGTCGGCGAACTCTTCCTCGACGACGCGTAGTCGGCACGGCGGGTGGGCCGGTACCGGCCCACCCGGGGCCCCGAGCGCGCCGCACCCGTCCGCCGGCCGGCGCCCCGCGGCGGCGGCGCCGCGTGCCGCGGACGAGGGCGGGCGGCATCCGGAACTCCGGCTGCCCGTGGTCCGGTTCAGGCGGCGAGGGCTCCCTGCCGGTCTCGAAAGGCTGCCGGCTGCCCGATACCGACTGCCCGATACCGACTGCCCGATACCGACTGCCGGATACCGGCCGTCGGCTGTCGGCATGAGGTGGTCCGGCGGTGGTCCGGCGGTGGTCCGGTGGTCCTCGGTGGGGCTGCCCGGCGCTCCCGACCGGCCGCGTCCTGTGCTCCGGCTCAGGCCGCCCGGAGGACGTCCGGGCCGAAGGACGCGGTGAGCGCGCGGGCGATCAGTTCGGGCAGTTCCGTTCCGCCGTCGTCCTCGGCCCAGCGGGTCAGCGCCGTGTGCAGCGCGGCCAGGCAGGCGCTGACCGCCGCCCGGGCCGGGAACGCGGCCTCCGCGTCGGCCGGGTCGATGCCGAGCGCCTCGACGACGGCCTGCTGCATCGCGTACTCGCGCTCCAGATGGCGGGCCCGCAGCGCGGGCGTCGCGACCATCAGCCGCAGGCAGTCGAGCAGGAAGCGCCGGTCGGCCGCCGCCTCGGCCCCGACGGTCAGCGCGGTGGCCGCCGCCACGAGCGCGCCGCCGACGCGGTGCGGCACCGGCCACGTCGTGGGCGAGGCGGCGACCCGCTCCGCGATCAGTCCGGTGGGCTGGTCCACCAGGACGAGGTCCTCCTTGGTGGGGAAGTGCCGGTACACGGTCATCGCCGAGACGCCGGCGGCCTCGGCGACATCGGTCACCGGCACCGCGTCGTAGCCGCGTTCGGTGAACAGCCGGACCGCGTGGGCCTGGATCGCGTGCCGGGTCTCGGACCGCTGGCGTTCCCGCAGGGTTGGTTGCCGCTCGCTCATGTGATAGATACTACCGCGATGTTAGTTACTCACATGAATGGGGTGGTGGCATGCCGGGACTCATCGACCGGACGGCTCTGGTGACGGGTGCCTCGCGGGGCATCGGACAGGCGGTCGCGGTCCGGCTGGCGGCCGAGGGCGCGCTGGTCGTCGTGCACTTCGGCACGGACGAGAACGGCGCGGCGGCGACCGTCGACCGGATCGTGCGGGCCGGCGGGACCGCCCTCGCCGTGCGGGCCGAGTTGGGCGTCGACGGCGACGTCGAGACGCTCTTCGCCGGCGTCGAGGCCGGGCTGGCCGGCCGTCCGCTCGACATCCTGGTCAACAACGCGGCGGCGCCGCCGGCCGGCCCGCTCGGTGGGCCGACCCGGGCGGAGTTCGACCGCCTCTTCGCGGTGAACGTGCGCGCGCCGTACTTCATCATCGAACGCGCGCTGCCCCTGCTGCCCGACGGCGGCCGCGTCATCTCCCTGTCCTCGGTGGCGACCCGGATGGCCAACCCGGCCCAGACGTCCTTCGCCATGACGAAGGCCGCGGTCGAGACGATGAGCCGCACCCTCGCCAACCAGCTCGGCGCGCGCGGCATCACGGTGAACGCCGTCGCGCCCGGCGCCACCAGGACGGCCACCAACGGCGCCGCCTTCGACGTGCCCGGGCTGCCCGAACGGATCGCCGCCGCGACCGCGTTGGACCGCCTGGGCGGCGCCGACGACGTCGCCGAGGTGGTCGCCTTCCTGGCCTCCGACGCCGCCCGCTGGATCACCGGCCAGGTCATCGACGCGAGCGGCGGCCTGTTCCTCGGCCCCCGCGGCTGACCGCCCGCGCGCGCCGTTCCGTGGTCGGCGTGCGCCGGCGCGCGCGGAGTTGCGTACCGTACCGGCTGCACGGAGTGGATCGACAACAACGTGGGAGTACCTGAGAGATGAGCATCCCGAAGCCCGTGGTCCGGCGCCGGGTCGCCGGTGTGGCCGGGCTCGCCCTGGCGGTCGCGCTGGGTCTGACGGCGTGTTCGGACGAGTCCGAGGCCGAGACGGAGTCGGGCGCGACGGCGGAGTCCGAGGCCCCGTCCGAGGACGGCGCCTCGGCGGACGCGGAGGCCGGTTCCGAGTCCGGGTCCGAGTCCGGGTCCGAGTCCGGCTCGGGCGAGGCGGTGAGTGGCCAGGCCACCGCCGAAGCGGCGGTGGCCAGTTGGGTCACCGCGGTCATCACGGACGAGCCGGCGGACGCCTGCCTCGTCATGACGATCGAGGGCCCCGACGGCACGCCCGTGGCCGCGACCCCGGGCCAGTGCGCGGGCGGTGGCCCCGAGGCGCTGGCGGCGCAGCAGGGGGTCAGCACGCTCGGCCCGTCGTTCACCCCGGCTGACCTGGGCGAGGCGCCGGTCGTCGAGGCCGCGGGGGCCACCGAGTCGGGCGGGGCGGCGACGTTCGACGGAGGCCAGATCACCGTGGACGGCCAGTCGCTCCAGGACATCGTCGTCGCCAACTCGACGGGGGTGGCACCCGGCGACATCGGCATCGAGGTCGAGGCCGCCGAGCTGGAGGGACGCTGGTACGTGACCGACATGAACCTCTCCTTCGGCTGAGCCTGAGCCTGAGCCCTCGGCCGAGCCCCGGCCGGGCCGGTGCCCACGCCACCGCCTCAGGACGGCCGGAGGCGGTGGCGGGTGTTCAGTCCGCGCGGATCAGCCCCAGCTCCGTGAAGACCTCCTGGCACCAGGCCAACGCGGAGTCCAGCGTCTCCCACCGCTGCTCGTCCTGGTCCAGGTCGGGCAGCACATAGGCGTCGCGCGCGTTCTCCGGCAGGTCCTCAGGGAAGCAGGTGAACGGCGACCTCCCGTAGTTCGCGTCCAGCAACCGCCGGACGAACGGCTCCGGTTCGGTCTCCCACACCGCGAACCACAGCCGGCGGAGCATCGCCGGATGGGCCATGGCGAAGATCAGCCGGCCCAGGTCGAGCGGCTCGGCCGGCGAGACCACCCGGGCCACCGCCGCGATCCGGCCGTCCGGCAGGTTGGTGCCCCAGCCGGACCAGACCTCGACGCTGTGCCCGGCCGTCACGATCGCCGAGCAGAACGCGGCCAGCGCCAGACCCCGGTGCCGGATGTGGTCCGTCGGAACCTGGTGCCCGCACACCGCGGGCACCAGCAGCGTCACCACCCGGCCCCGGGTGGTGACCTGCTGCGGGACGGCGTCGACCATGCACTCCGGCACGCCGGCGAGGAAGGCGCCGACGTCCACCTCGCTGCCGGTGACGTCCCAGCGCGGTTCGAGCACCGTGGTCCGCACCCGCCGCCCGGTGCGCTCCCGCAGGGCGGCGATGCTCACATCGGTCTCCGGCAGCGCCTGCGCCCAGCCGTCGGTGGCCAGCCGCAGCGACTCCTGGAACCCGCTGCCGGCCCACCCGTCGCGGTCCTGGCGGGCCCGCGCGTTGTCGGCGGTGGCCGGGGCGGCGGCCCGGTCCAGGAAGTCCTGCCAGGACCACATCGGCGGCAGCTCGACCGCGGTCTTCGGCCTCATGCCGGCGGCCCGTCGTTGTTGCCCTCGTCCTCGCCCAGCGCGGACCGGTGCGCGGCCGAGACGCCGCGCAACACCCGCCACTCCATGACCTGTTCCAGGCTGGCGCCGGCCTCCAGCAGCTTCGCCGACTCGATGCTGGCGCGCGGCGAGAACATCACCGGCAGCCGCTTCCGCTCGGCCGTCGAGCGCAGCCACTGCACCTTCTTCAGCACGGCGCGGGCGGCCACCGCCTCGGTGGGGGCGTGCGCCAACGTCAGCTGCTCCTCCAACCGCTCGTCGACCGGCACGTCGAGCAGGGTGAAGCGGTCCAGGGTGGCCGCGTCCAACGCCTGCCGGCCGGTGTACTGGCGGTCCGGTCCCGTGCCGTAGGTGTTCGCCGTCGCAACGACCCGGAAGTCGGGATGGGCGGTCACCATGTCGTCGGCGAAGGCGCAGACGCCGAGCGAGAGCGCCTGGTTCAGCTCGGAGAGCAGGCCGGGGTGGCCGCTGTCCAACTCGTCGAGCAGCATCAACCCGCCGTGCTCGAACGCCCGCCGGAACGGGGTGGCGTGATAGGTGCCGTGCGCGTCGTAGTAGCCGAATATCTTGCTCATCGGGGTGGTCGGCCCGAGCGACAGCGCGTGGAACTCCAACCCGAGTGCCGAGGCCGCCTGTTGGGCCAGCGTCGACTTCCCGGTGCCGGCCGGCCCGACCAGCAGCGCGTGGCAGCGGGCCGCCAGCACCACCAGCAGGTCGGGCAGCACTCGGTGGCTGACCTCGGTGAACGAGACGGGCGGGCGCTGGCCGGCGTGGATCTCGACCACCGGCCGCGCGGTCTCGGCGAACACCTGCTCGGCGCGGGCGCGGGCGAAGGCCATGAAGTCCAGCTTGCTGGCCTCGACCGCCCGTTGGCTGGCCCGGGCGGCGGTCTCGACGGCCTCGGCCAGCAGCCGGGGGCGGAACTCGCCGTCGTCCGCCAGCTGCCGCCGCACCTGCTGGGCCACCAGCCGCTCGTTGCCGCCGCGCACCGCGTCCCGGGCGGCCTCCTCGGCGACCTGGCGCATCGCGCCCGCCGCGCCCTCCGCCAGCTCCGCCGCGACGACCTCCCTGGCCAACTCCCTGACCGTTGCTCGCGTTTTCTCCCGCATCGTTTGCCCTCCGCGCTCGACCGTGCCGCGCGCCCATTTTCAGCCACCGGGAACGGGCGGCGGTCACCGGGTCCGGTCAGGCCGGTGGCCGGGGCGTGGCCGCCGTGGCCAGGGCCGCCGCGAGCGCCGTGTCGAGGGCCTCACCGAGCGTGCGGCGGGCGCCGCGGGCGCGGCCCTGGCCGGTGGCCAAGTGCGCCCAGGCCGCCGGGAGTTCGGCGAACGCCTCGGTGACCAGGGAGAGCACGCTCGGGCCGCCGTCCGCCGGGGCCGGCGGGGCGGCCAGGGCCAGCGCCGCCGGCAGCGCGCGCAGCGTGGCCGGCTCCCGGTGCTCGCTGGCCAACACCAGTGCGACCCAGACGCGTTCGGCACCCGGGTGGTCGGCCAGCAGCTCCGCCGACCGCTCGGTGAGGCGGCGCAGCGCCGCACCGGGCGCCGAGTGGCGGGCGAGCAACTCGGCCACCGACGGGCCGCTGGGGTAGCCGCGCACGGCGTGCGTCAGCAACAGCCGCTCCAGCCGCTCGTCCGCGACCCCGGGGGCGCCGAACCGGTCCAGGATTGCCGCGGGTTGGTAGGCCAGCTCGGTCAGCGGCGGATTGCCCGGGATGCCACGCCAGCCCAGGCCGAGCCCCTTGCGCAGCTCGTGCAACGCCCGGTCGTAGGCCGGGTCGTCGGCCGCCGGATAGGCGCCCCGGCGGCGCCGCCGGTGGGCCGGGCCGCGCTCCGCGTCGGCCAGGAAGGCCCCGGCGCGGCCCCGGAACTCGTGACGCTGGCCGGGCAGGAGCCGGGTCAGCTCGGTCAGCCAGGCCAGCTGCTCCGGCTGGCAGAGCGGGAAGCCCGGCCGTGGCCGCCACAGCTCAAGGGCGGTCAGCGCCACCTCGGCGAACCGGCGCCGCAGCGCGGCCCTGGTCGCCGGCGGGGTGCGCCAGCCCGGCTCGTCGTCGGCCGCCGCGAGCAGCGGTCGCCAGCGTTCGGCGAGCGCCCGGGCCACCCAGTCGGTGGCGGCGGCCAAACCGCGGTCCGGGGTGCCGCCGAAGGCACCGAGGTAGGCCAGCGGAAGCCGGCGGTCGGCCGGCGGCAGCGCGGCCAGCTCGTCGGCGAACGACGCGGCCGTCTCGTCCGGGGACCGGCCGGCGTGCAGCGCCTGGCAGACCCGGCTGGTCAGCGCGGCGCCGGCGGCGCTGGCCAGGTCCGCCGTCGCCAACTCGGCGAGCAGGCCGGCCGGCACCTGCCGGGGCAGCGCGCCGAGCAGCGTCTCGCCGAGCACCGCCCTGGCCTGCTCGTCGGTGACCAGTGCCCACAGCTCGGCGGTCCGCTCGGGGTGGGTGGTGAGCACCTCCCGCCACAGCGCGCGCCAGGCGGTGAGCGCCGCCCGGTGCCCGGCCACCCAGGCGCCCAACGGCTGTCCCTCGGCCAGCTGCGCCGGCGGCCCGGGCAGCAACCGGACGGCCGCGGCGAACACCTCGTCCGCCAGGTCGGGGGAACGCAGCGCCAGCCAGGCCGCGTTGGGCTCGGCGGCGGACCGCGTGTCGACCGGCGGGGGTGGTGACGGCACCCGGCGGCGCAGCTCGGCGACCACGGCGGCGCGCAGTGCGGCGGACGCGCCGGCGTGCCCGAGGGCGCCCAGCCGCTCGTCCGCGCTGCGGGCGACCACCTCGGCCGGCCACTCGGGCGGGCAGCCCGGATGGTCCAGGGCGGCGCGCAGCGGCGGGAGTTCGTCGGTGGACAGCGCGGCGGCGAGCAGCCAGCCGGGCGCCTCGGCGGCGCACGGGCCGGTCAGCAGCGCGGTCAGCAGCCGGCCGCGCTCCGGGCCGGGCGGCAGCGCCCGCGCCTGGTCCAGCGCCAGGGCGACGACCGGCGCGCCGGGGGGCGCGGTGGCCACGGCGTGGGCCAGGAAGGCGGCGGGCAGCCGCGCTTGCCCCGCGCCGCCACCGCTGCCCGGCGTCTGCTCGACCATCGCGCGCTCCCCCCGCTGCCGCTGCTTCCGGCCGGCCAGCCTATGCGGCCCACCGCCGCGCCCCACCGCCGCGCCCCGGCCCCGCACACCGGGGCCAGGCACCGGGGCCAGGCACCGGGGCCCGCCCCCGGCCCGTTCCGCGCCCAGGCCGGGCGCGCCGTCCGGCCAAACGCCCGTTCCGCCTCCGGTTCGTGCCCGTTCCGCGTCCGGCCAACGCCCGCGCCGCGTCCGGTTCCCGCCCGTTCCGCGTCCGGTTCGTGGCCGCGCCGCGCCCGGGCGGTGCACCGCCCGGTGGCCGCTCAGTGGCCCCGGGCGATCCACTCCGGCAGGTGCGGCGCCTCCTCACCGATCGTCGTGCTGTCCCCGTGGCCCGTGCGCACCACGGTGGCCGGCGGCAGGGTGAGCAGCCGGTCCCGGATCGAGTCGACGATCGTGGGGAAGTCGGAGAACGAACGCCCCGTGGCGCCCGGACCGCCCTGGAAGAGGGTGTCCCCGGTGAACACCGTGCCCAGCGCCGGCGCGTGGAGGCAGACCGCGCCCGGCGCGTGCCCCGGCGTGTGCAGCACCGTCAGCTCCACCGAGCCCACCGCGAGCCGCTGCCCGTCGGCCAACTCCCCGTCCGGCGCGCGGTCCGGGTGGGTCGCCGACCAGAGCGGCAGGTCGGCCGGGTGCAGCAGCACCGGCGCGCCGGTCAGCCGCGCCAGCTCGGGCGCCGCGTTCACGTGGTCGTTGTGCGCGTGGGTGGCGACGATGGCCACCACCGTCCGCTCGCCGACGGCCGCGGCGATCGCCTCGGCGTCGTGCGCCGCGTCCACCACCAGCACCTCGGCGTCGTCACCGACCAGCCAGACGTTGTTGTCCACCGCCCAACTGCCGCCGTCCAACTCGAAGACGCCGGAGGTGACGACCCGCTCCACCTGGGTGCCGGCGCTCACAGGACCACCACCGAGCGGAGCACCTCGCCGGTGTGCATCCGGTCGAACGCCTCCTCGATCTGGTCAAGGGCGATCGTCTCGGTGACGAACGCGTCCAGATCCAACCGGCCCTGCTGATAGAGATCGATCAGCATCGGGAAGTCCCGGGACGGCAGACAGTCCCCGTACCAGGACGACTTGAGCGCTCCGCCCCGACCGAAGACGTCCAGCAGCGGCAGCTCGATCCGCATCTCCGGGGTCGGCACGCCGACCAGCACCACCGTGCCGGCCAGGTCCCTGGCGTAGAACGCCTGCTCGTAGGTCTCCGGCCGGCCCACCGCCTCGATCACCACGTCCGCGCCGAAGCCGCCGGTGAGCTCGCGGATCGCGGCCACCGGATCGGTCTGCCCGGAGTGCACCGTGTGGGTGGCGCCCAGCCCCTGGGCGGTGGCCAGCTTCCGCTCGTCGATGTCCACCGCGATCACCCTGGCCGCGCCGGCCAGCCGGGCGCCCATGATCGCGGCGCCGCCGACCCCGCCGCAGCCGATCACCGCGACGCTGTCCCCCCGGCCCACCTGCCCGGTGTTGATCGCCGCGCCGATGCCGGCCATCACGCCGCAGCCCAGCAGACCGGCGGCGGCCGGCGAGGCCGCCGGGTCGACCTTGGTGCACTGGCCGGCGGCGACCAGCGTCTTCTCGGCGAACGCGCCGATGCCCAACGCCGGGCTCAGCGGGGTGCCGTCGGTGAGCGTCATCCGCTGCTTCGCGTTGTGGGTGGCGAAACAGTACTGCGGCCGGCCCCGCAGACAGGCCCGACACTGGCCGCACACCGCGCGCCAGTTGAGCACCACGAAGTCGCCCGGCTCGACCTCGGTCACGCCCTCGCCGACCGACTCCACCACGCCGGCGGCCTCGTGGCCGAGCAGGAACGGGAACTCGTCGTTGATCCCACCCTGCTTGTAGTGCAGGTCGGTGTGGCACACCCCGCAGGTGCGGACCCGCACCAGCGCCTCGCCCGGCCCCGGGTCGGGGACCACGATGGTCTCCACCCGCACGGGCTCGTTCTTGCCCGGTGCGATCACACCGCGTACCTCATGTGCCATTAGGGCCCCTCCGGGAGCTTTTGTCGAGCAGGAGCAGCCATTCTGGTGCACCGCACTGACACCCGGAACCCCGCGACGCGTGCACCCGGCCCGGTTGGGTTGGTCGGGCCGGTCCGGCCAGGGCGCGCCCCGGGTCCGCCGGCCCGCCCGGGGTCAGCGGTCGGGGAGGAGCGCGGTCAGGGTCCACCCGGTCACCACGCCGTAGCCGGCGTGCGGCAGCAGGTCGCTGAGCCAGTCCGTGGCCGACCAGGTCCGCGGGTCGCTGACGCCCAGCGCCGCCATCGGCGCGTTGGCGGCGAGCAGCGCGCCGAGCGTGGCGGCCGCCGCGGTGACCGACCGGCCGGGCCGCCGGCCGGTCGCGCGGGCCACGCCGAGCACGGCCCCGACGCCGATGCCGGTGGCCAGCCCGAGCAGCGGGCCGAGGCCGGCGACCCGGTGGGCGCGCGCCTCGCCCCGGCCCGGCACCGGGAGGTGGGTCGTCGAGGAGAGCCGTTCCACGGTCTCCTCGGGGGTGTCGCTGGCACCGCGCCCGCGCACCACCATGTCGAGGTAGGTGACCGCGTTCAGCGCGGTGGTGCCGGCCGCGCCGGCCGCCGCGCCGGCGACGAGGCCGGCCAGCGGGCCGGCCGGGACGGCACGGGAACACCAGGGCATTCGTCCGGTTTGTCGCACGAATCGAGGTTACGACGACCGGGGGAGGTCCGCAGCGCGGCCGCGCGTGCGGGCCGCGTTGTCAGTGCCGGGTGGGAGGCTTGCGCCGGGCGTCGGACCCGACCTGACGCCGGGCCGCGGGGCGTCGGTCGGCGGTGCGTCCGCCGGCTCGGTGCCCGTTTTCCCGTCCGGGTGTGACCGGGTGCCGGGTTGGGAACACCCGTATGCTGCCCGGTTGTTGCGGGTGCCGCACGGGTGTGGAGCCGCCCGCCGTGTCCACGGGGGGCAGGGCGGTCGGCCCCCGCCGCCCGGCCGCTCAGCCGATCTGCGGGGGAGCGGTCTGCGACCGTCTTGAAGCGAGGATTGGACAGACGAGATGCCACTGTCGACCGAGGACCGCGAGCGGTTCCTCGCCGAGCCGCACATCGCCGCCCTCTCGGTGCACTCAGGCCGCGAGGACCGCGCCCCGCTGACCGTCCCGGTCTGGTACCAGTACCGGCCGGGTGCCGAGTTGTGGGTGCTGACCGGCAAGGACTCCCGCAAGCACCGGCTGATCGCCGAGGCCGGCCGGTTCACCATCATGGTGGAGCGGCTGGTGCCCACCATCCGCTATGTCTCCGTCGAGGGGCCGGTCACCTCGGTCACCGAGGGCGGCGAGGCCGAGTTGCGGGAGGTCAGCGCCCGCTACCTGCCGCCGGAGAAGGTCGAGGGCTATGTCGCCGTCGCCCTCGCCGAGCACGGCCCACAGGTGGTCATCCGGCTGCGCCCCGAACGCTGGATCAGCTCCGACCTGGGCACGCTCTGACCTTCCAACGACCCCGACCCCGACCCCGACCCGCCGTGGCCCGGGGCCGGGCCGGGCCTGACCCCGGGCCAGGGACCCGCCCCCTCGGGCGGTTGGTGGCGGTGTCCCGGCCGTGGGGGCGGGTTGGGACACGTTGGTGACCTGCGGCCGCTGGTTTGGTGGCAGGGTGGACGCATGTTGGAGATCACCGTCCGGACCGAACGCGGGACGCGCGTGGTCCGGCCCGATGTGCGGACGCTGGCCCGCCTGGTCGGCCGACTCGGTGACCAGGAGGGCAACTTCCTGGTGCTGCAACGCGTGCCCGATCTGCCGCAGCAGATGGCCCAGGTGTGGCACGAGGCCGGCGGGGCCTACGAGTTGGAACACCGCGACGGCGGCCCGGCGGAACACTTCAGGACGGTGCTGGCCGCCCCCGGGCCGGTGGTCGACGCGCTGGCCGGCTGGGCGGCCCGGGAGCCCGAGTGGGCCGCCGGGCTGAGTTGGGAGCCGGTCGAGCTGCCCGTCCCGGCGCCGCCGCCCCCGTTGGAGCTGTCCACCGAGGACGCGAAGGCGCTGCACGAGGAGCTGCGGCGGCTGCTGTGGGGCGGCTACGCCGACCGCGACCGGTTGGCCATGGTCGCGGTGGACTACCTGGTCCGGGGCGACGAACGGCCGGTCTCGCCGGCCCAGGCCCGGGCGCTGGCCGACGCGTTGTGGGTGGCCAGGGTCGAGGAGCAGGCGGGCTGGACGGACCGGACCGACCCGGAGCGGGTCACGGACGTCTTCGCCGAGCTGCGGGGGCTGGGCATCACGGCCGAGGAGAACTTCGCCTGCTGCCGCAACTGCGGTATCCACGAGATCGGTGGGGTGAGCGCGCCGGACGCGCGGGGCTATGTCTTCTTCCACCAGCAGAGCACCGACTCGGTGGTCACCGGCGGGGCGTTGGTGTTGCACTTCGGGCAGTTCACCGACCGGGTGGGCGACACGGAGTGGGTCGGCCGGCAGGTGGTGGCCGCGTTCGGGCGGGCCGGCCTGACGGCCGAGTGGGACGGCGACCCGAACCGGGCCATCGTGGTCCGGGGCCTGGACTGGCGCCGCCGCCTGATCGGCTGACCCGGCGCGACGGGCGGGTCCTGGGGCGGGCCGGTTGACGGGCCCGCGTGGCGGCCCGCGAGGTCTGGTGCGGGCGGCCCGCCGGGCGGCGGTCGCGGTGTGATGAGCGGCGCATTACCCGTCACAATCGCTTCAGTGAGCGAAACCTCGGGCAAGCTGTCAGCAACCTGCCGTGGTTCGCCAGATGTTGTCGATCGCTGTCCCGAAGTGATCACTTTCGTTGGCCACCGGGCTTCGCGCCGCCAGCGCCAACCCGTGGTCACCCGGGGCCAGCCGGTCACCGGATCGCCCGGTTCCGGCGCGGGGTCCGACATCCGGCACCCCGGCACACCTCCAGCCGGTGGCGCACCGAGAAGGACGAGGACGGGGATGCCGAATCACGCGCTCCCGTATCCCGAGGTCGGATACGTGAGTCTGCTCCGCACCTTGGAGATATCCGACGCGGCGCTGGCCGCCCGCCTCAGGGACGGCCTGGACCGCACCGAGGCCAGGCTGCGTGCCTGCGTCAACGAGGCGTCCGACCCCCGGGTGACGGGCGCCGTCGGGCACCTGGTCGAGGCCGGCGGCAAGCGGCTGCGCCCGCTGCTGGCCCTGCTGGGCGGCGAGTTCGGCGACCCGCCCGCCGACCACCTGGTCGGCGCCGCCGCCCTCGCCGAGCTGATCCACGTCGCCTCGCTGCACCACGACGACGTGATGGACCGGGCCACCGTCCGCCGGGGCCGGCCCACCGTCAACGCCCGCTTCGGCAACGCCGTCGCCGTCTACTCCGGCGACTGGCTGCTGGCCAGGGGCGGCCAGATCGCCGCCGAACTGCACGACGGCTCGCTCGCCCTGCACACCCAGACCGCCGAACGGCTGGTCGCCGGCCAGCTCAGGGAGCTGCTCGGGCCCGGCCCCGACGACGACGCCCTCGCCTACTACCTGGAGGTGATAGCCGGGAAGTCGGCCGCGCTGATCTCCGCCGCGCTGCGCTTGGGCGCGCTCCAGGGCGACGTGCCGGCCGAGGTGAGCGAGCGGCTGGGCGACTACGGCGAACAGCTCGGCATCGCCTTCCAGATCGGCGACGACCTGATCGACGTGACCTCGGCGCAGTCGGACTCCGGCAAGCAGCAGGGGCAGGACATCGCCAGCGGCGTGGTCAGCCTGCCGGTGCTGCTGGCGCTGCGCGACACCAGCCAGGCCAACGCCGAGCTGCGCGGCCTGCTGACCGCGGGGCCGGTGCCCGGCTCCCCGGAACACGCCCGCGCGCTGGCCCTGTTGAGCGCCTCGCCGGCCGTCCCGCTCGCCCAGGAGGTGCTGGAACAACGGCTGGACCGGGCCCGCCGGGTGCTGACCACGCTGCCGCCAGGACCGGCCGTCGGGGCGCTGTACGCGCTCTGCGACCTGGTCTCCCGCCGCACCAACTGACCGGCCGGCCCCGGGGCCGTCACCGCGCGGGGCCGCCGGACCGGAACGCCGGAGGCGGCGGCCGTGCCACCACGACCGCCGCCCACCGCCGCCCCGCCTCGGCGTCCGACCTCAACCGCCCGCGGTCACCGAGCCGCCCGTGGCCACCGCCGGCGCCGCCGTCCTGCTGGCCTGGAAGCCGCGCAGCCGGAGGCTGTTGCTGACCACGAAGACCGAGGAGAACGCCATCGCCGCCCCCGCCAGCATCGGGTTCAGCAACCCGGCCGCGGCCAGCGGCAGCGCCGCCACGTTGTAGGCGAACGCCCAGAACAGGTTCCCCCGGATCGTGGCGAGCGTCCGCCGGGAGAGTCGGATCGCGTCCCCGGCCGCCCGCAGGTCGCCGCTGACCAGCGTCAGGTCGGCGGCCTCGATCGCCACGTCGGTGCCGGTGCCCATCGCCAGCCCCAGGTCGGCGGTGGCCAGCGCGGCCGCGTCGTTGACGCCGTCCCCGACCATCGCCACCACCCGGCCCTCCGCCTTCAGCCGGTCGATCACCGCGGCCTTCTCGGTGGGCAGCACCTCGGCGATCACCTGGTCGGCCTCGATGCCCACCGCCCGCGCCACCGACGCCGCCACCCGCTCGTTGTCCCCGGTCAGCAGCATCGGGGTCAACCCCAACTTCCGCAGCCGGACGATCGCCTCGGCCGAGCTGGGCTTGATCGCGTCCGCCACCTCCAACACCCCGCGCGCCGCGCCGTCCCAGGCCACCACCACCGCGGTGCGGCCCCGTTCGGCCGCCTCGGTCAGCGCCCCGGCCAGCTCCGGCGGCAGCGCGAGACCCGCCGCGGTCAGCAGCCGCTCCCGGCCGACCAGCACCGCGTGCCCCTCGACCTGGCCCCGCACCCCGAGCCCCGGCACGTTGTCGAACCGCTCGGGCGTCGGGGGCGGCCCCGTCCGCTCGGCCGCCGCCTGGGCGACCGCCCGGGCGATCGGGTGCTCCGACGCGTTCTCCAGGGCGCCCGCCAGCCGCAGCACCTCGTCCTCGGCCACGCCGTCCGCGGTGCGCACCGCCAGCAGCGTCATCCGGCCCTCGGTGACCGTGCCGGTCTTGTCCAGCACCACCGTGTCCACCCGGCGGGTCGACTCCAGCACCTCAGGACCCTTGATCAACACGCCCAGCTGGGCGCCGCGCCCGGTGCCGACCAGCAGCGCGGTCGGCGTGGCCAGGCCCAGCGCGCACGGGCAGGCGATGATCAACACCGCGACCGCCGCGGTGAACGCCGCCGACAGCCCGTCGCCGGTGCCCCACCAGAAGCCCAGGGTGCCAGCCGCCAGCAGGATCACCAGTGGCACGAACACCCCGGAGATCCGGTCCGCCAGCCGCTGCACCCGCGCCTTGCCGTTCTGCGCGTCCTCCACCAGCCGTGCCATCCGGGCCAGTTGGGTGTCGGCGCCGACCCGGGTCGCGCGCACCACCAGTCGGCCGCCGGCGTTGATCGTCGCCCCCGTGACCGGGTCGCCGACGCCCACCTCGACCGGCACCGACTCGCCGGTGAGCATCGAGGCGTCCACCGCCGACGAGCCCTCCACCACCTCGCCGTCGGTGGCGATCTTCTCGCCCGGCCGGACCACGAAGGTGTCGCCGACCACCAGTTCCTCGACCGCGACGCGCTCCTCCCGGCCGTTCCGCAGCACCCCCACGTCCCGCGCGCCCAGCTCCAGCAGGGCCCGCAGCGCGGCGCCCGAGCGGCGCTTGGCGCGCGCCTCGAAGTACCGCCCGGCGAGGATGAAGGTGGTGACGCCGGCCGCCGCCTCCAGGTACATGTTGGCGCTGCCGTCGGTGCGTTCGATGGTGAACCGGAACGGGTGGGTCATCCCCGGCTCGCCCGCCGTGCCCCACACCAGCGCGTACACCGACCAGCCCAGCGCGGCCAGGGTGCCCAGCGAGACCAGGGTGTCCATGGTCGAGGCGCCGTGCCGCAGGTTGGTCCAGGCCGCCCGGTGGAACGGCCAGGCCCCCCAGACCACCACCGGCCAGGCCAGCGCCAGCGAGATCCACTGCCAGTAGGTGAACTGCCAGGCCGGCACCATCGCCAGCGCGATCACCGGCACCGACAGCACCGTGGAGACCAGCAGCCGCTCCCGCAGGGACCGCAGCCGCCGGTCCTCCGCCGCGTCCGCGTCGTCCACCCCGGCCGGCCGGTCCGCCGCGGCGGGATCGGGGGGTGGCGGGGGCGGCTCGGCGGTGTAACCGGTCGCCTCGACCTGGGCGATCAGCTCGGCGACCGTGACCTCATCGGGGAAGCTGACCTTCGCCTTCTCCGTGGCGTAGTTCACCGTCGCGGTCACGCCGGGCATCCTGTTGAGCTTGCGCTCGACCCGGTTGGCGCAGGAGGCGCAGGTCATGCCCCCGATGGCCAGTTCCACCTGGCCGGTCGCGGTGTCGGGTGTGCTGGTGTCGGTGCTGCTCATCGTCTCTCTCCTCGCGAACCGTGCCCGCGGCCCGGCCTCAGTGCTGGTGGCCGTCGCCCGCGTGCGCACCGGGGTCGTCCGCCCCGGTCTCCGCCGCCGCTCCCGCCCGTACGGTGAACTCCGCGGTGCGGACCTCGCCCTCGTGCTGGAAGTCCAGATAGAGCCGGTATGTTCCCGCGCTGGGCATCGTGGTGTGGAAGGTGATCTCCGGGCCGGCCGCGGTGACCCCGTCGCCCGGCTCGCCCTGCGGGTGCACATGGAGATAGCCCAGGTCACCGGCGCGCAACGCCACCAGGTGGCCATAGGCGCCCAGATAGGGCTCCAGATCGGTGACCGGCTCCCCGTCCCGCCGCACGGTCAGCGTCAGCTCCGTCGCCGCGCCGGCCCGCACCGCGCCGTCGGCCGCCGTCAGTTCGACGGTGTAGTCGTCCACGGTGGCGGTCGCGGCCGGCTCCGGCAGCGGCTCCGGCGCGTACTCCCCGGCCACCGACAGGTCGGCGCCCAGGGTGAGGCCGGTCTCCTCGCCCGCCGGCAGGAAGTCGGCGAACATCCGGTACCCGCCGGCCGCCGGCAGGGTGATCGGCACCGTCCAGGTGCCGTCCTCGGCCAGCTCCGGGTGCAGGTGCTGGAAGCCGGTCAGGTCCCGGCGGACCACGATCAGGTGCAACTCCTTCTCGTGGCTGACCTGGTACGCGGTCAGCGGCCCGCCGTCCGGCCCGGCGATCCGGAAGGCCAGCTCGGTCCGCTCCCCGGCGGGCAGGGGCTCGGTGGGCGGCAGCAGCGTGTAGCCGCGCTCCGCGACCTGGAGGCCGCCCGGGGTGACGGTCTCGGCGGCGCTTTCCTCGACGCCGTGGTGGCCGTGCCCGTCGTCGGCGCCGTTCGCGCCGTTGTCGCCGCCGCTGCCGGTGTGGCCGCCGCTGTCGCCGTGGTCGCCGTGGTTGCTGGTGTCGCTGGTGTCGCTGGTGTCGCTGTCCTGGGGGTCGTCGTCCGCGCCGTGGCCGCCCGGCCCGCCGTGGGCGGCGGCCGGCTCGGCGCCGACCGGCCCGACCAACGCCCCCACGCCGAACGCCGTGCCGAAGGCGAGGGCGACGACGGCACCGAAGGCGCCGACCCTGGTCGCGGTGTTCATCGCTGCTCCCTGCTCCTGGTGCTGGGCTGTGTGCTGTTCGGTCGTGGCCGGGCCCGGCCGACGGGCGCCGGGCGCCGGCGGCCGAGCGGCGCGGTGGCCGCCCGGCGTGGGCGCCGGCTCAGTGGCAGCCGCCGCCACCGCAGCAGCCGCCGGACTCGCCCTGCGCCGGCGGGACGGTCGGTACCAGCTGGTAGCCGGCCTCCTCGACCGCCCCGGCCACCGCGGCCTCGGCCAGCGGCTGCTCGCTGCGGACCCGCACCAGGCCGCCGGCCAGGTCGACCTCGACCTCGCGCACCCCGTCCAACGCGCTGACCTCGCTGGTCACCGCGTTGACGCAGTGTGCGCAGGTCATGCCATCGACGGTGTAGGTGGCCTCGATACCGGTCCCGGGGGTGGCGGTGCTCATCGCGGATCTCCTCGCGCTCGGCGTACGTGCGTCGGGGCGTCCGTCCCCGACAGGCCCCATCGAATACCCCCGGGGGGTATAAGTCAAGTCGCCCACGCCGCCCCCGTCGTCCGCCGCCCCGAGCGCGCCCACCGCCGCCACCCCGGCCGGCGGCCGGTCGAACCCCCGTTCACCTGCGGCGGAGCCCCGTGTGCCGGCACCGGGCTGCGGCCGCGGGCGGGGGCCGCCGACCGGGACGAGTTCGGCCGGGCCCCCAGCACGATACCCCCCAGGGGTTCCGGGGGACGGCCGCGCCACTGCCCGCGCCATCGGCCCGCAGGGTGGCCCCGCTGGGGCCAGCCCCCGCACGGTCTCCCCGCGCGCCACCGGCCGGCCGAGACTCGACGAGCGCGGCAGCACCCGCCGCGTCCACCCCACCCGAAAGGCACCATGACCACCTCACACGTCAGCGACACCGCCCCCACGCTCCGGCTCACCGTGCTGATCGGCAGCGTCCGGGAGGGCAGGTTCGGGCCGGTGGCGGCCGACTGGGCCGTCCAGCAGGCCGAGGCTCACGGCCGGTTCAAGATCCGCCTGGTCGATCTCGCCGACACCGAGCTGCCCCTGGCCCTCGGGCCGACCCCGCCCGCCGTCGCCACCGAGGACGAGCGGCCCGTCGGCCTGGCCCCGCTCACCGACGCCCTGCGCGAGGCCGACGCCTACCTGGTGGTGACGCCCGAGTACAACCGCAGCTTCCCGGCCTCTCTCAAGGCGGCCATCGACTGGCACTACGGCGAGTGGCGTGCCAAGCCGGTGGCCTTCGTCTCCTATGGCGCGACCTTCGGCGGCGCGCTCGCCGTCGAGCAACTCCGCCAGGTCTACGGCGAGCTGCACACGGTCACCGTGCGGGACACCGTCAGCTTTCCCCGCTACTGGACGATGCTGGACGAGGCCGGGCAGCTCGACGTGCCCGCCGAGACCCGGGCCGAGGCCACCGCGATGTTCGACGAACTCGCCTGGTGGGGCGAGGCCCTGGCCCAGGCCAGGGCCGCCGCGCCCTACCCGGGCGGCTGACCGCGCCCCCGGTCGCGCGCCGGCGCGCGAGGCGCGCTCCGGGGGTGCGCCCGGGATGCCGGGGCCGGTGCGGCCGGTCGGGGCGCGGGGGGTCCGGACGTGCGGGCCGGTTGGGGCGCGGAGGTCCGGCCGGTGCGGCCGGTGGCCCGGCGACCGGCCGCCGAGCGGCCTCGATCCCCGGTTCGAAGTGGGCTGGCCGTTCCTCCTCTCGGTTTCGTCTGACGCTGGCGGCCGGGCCACCGGTGTCGGACGAACCGACGGCCTGGGCGCCCGCTCCCGCCGGGTGGTCGCCCGCCGCCCGGCCGGCATGCCCGGCCGGGCACGGGGTTCGGCGGGTGGCCCGGCGACCGGCTCCCGAGCGGCCTCGGCGCCCGTTTCGCGGCGTGGGGCGTGCGTTCGGTCCGGCTGGCCGGCGCCCCGGCACCGGGCGGCGGCCTGTGCTGGTCCGGCGGTCTGGACCCTGGCCCCCGCCCCGGTGGCCGACTGCCACACGGGCGCGCCTGCCCGGCACGGACTCGTGCCGGCGCGGACGTCCGGGCGCGGGCCAGCCCTGGCGCCGAGCCCTGCCCGGTCCGCCGACTGCCCCACCGAGGAGGCACGCCCGTGCGGCAAGGGGTCCGGCCGGCCCCGGCCCGTTTCTCCTGTTCGGCCTGTTCGGCCTGTTCGGCCTACCTGGCCTCCGCCTCCGGTCCGGGCTGTTCCGCCCGCCCACCCCGCTCGTCCCCAGCGCGCCGCCCGGCCTCGGCCGCGTGCCCGCCACGCTCAGCCCGCCCGCCACCCCCGGCCCGCGCGGCCTGAGCGCCTGCGGCCTGAGCGCCTGCGGCCGTAGCGCCCGCGCTGGTCGCCGGCAGACGTTGCCAGGCCGCCGCGCTCGCCGGGTCGGCCGCCAGCATGAGGAGCAACCGCTGGTCCTCGTCGGCCAGTTGCATGACCTCGAAGTCCAACCGCAGGTCCCCGACCTCGGGGTGGTGAACGGTCCGGGTCCCGGACCGTGGCGCGCCCAGCGGGCGTCGCGCCCAGCGCTCGGCGAACTCCGGCCCGGCCTCGGCCGCCAGCCGGTCCGCCAATGCGTCCACGCCGCCGTCGCCCCAACGCAACTCGTGCAGCGTCGCCACCTGCTCGTCGGCCAGCCCGGCCCAGTCGGGAAAGCCGAGCCTGGCACCCGACCCGACGAAGGTGAACCACGCGAGGTTCGGCGGCGAGCCCGGTGGCGAGCCCGGTGGCGTCGACTCCCACAGGCCCAGCGGACCCATCAGCCGCGCGTAACCCTCCGTCCAGGCCAGCACGTCGGAGCGGTGGCTGAGCACACAGCCGGCGTGCGGTTCGAACTGGCCCAGCAACGCCCGCACCTGCGGACGCACCCGCTGTTCGGTGGCCCGCCCGCCGGCGTCGCCGGCATGCGTGAACCGGCACAGCTCGGGGCCGGCGTTGATGCTGGCCAACTGCTGGAGATGGAGCACGTCCGCACCGCTCAGCCGCAGCGCCGCGGACAACGCCGCCAGCACCGTGCCGGACGGCCGGGTGTCCCGCCCCTGCTCCAGCCGGGTCAGGTACTCCACGCTCACGTCCGCCAGCATCGCCAACTCGGCCCGCCGCAGCCCCGGCGTGCGCCGCCGCGCACCGGCCGGCAGGCCCACCTCGTCCGGCCGCACCGCTTCCCGCCGAGCCCGGATGAAGGCCCCCAGCTCACCGTCACGCATCCGCCCAGTGTGGCATCGGAGCCCCCACCCATCGACCGGCCCGGCCGGTCAGCCCGGCCGGTCAGCCCGGCCGGTCAGCCCAGCCGGTCAAACCAGCGGATGATCTCCGGCACCGCCGCCACATGCGAGCCGATGTGCCGCGACCCGTCGTGCTCCACCGGGCCCAGGTCACGCACCCCGGGCCGCGCCCCGCCCGCGCGCAGCGCCGCCAGACAGGCCGCGGTGTTCTCGTTGACCGCCTGCTCGTCCCCGCCGGCCTGCCACAGCACCACCGGGACCCGGGGCCGCCAGTCCCGGCAGACGCTGTCCAACTCGGCCAGCGCTTGGGCCAGTTCACCTGACGGCGCGGCCAGCAACGCGTGGCCCTCCTCGGTCAGCAGCTCCGCCAGGGTGGCCGGCAGGCCCGCCATCACCTCCTGACCCGGGTGGTCACCGCTGAACAGCTCCGGCACCGTCTCCGCGTACGGCGCGCGGAAGACCTCCGCCGGCGAGGCGTACAGCTCGTGCAACCGGTCGTAGGCGACCAGCAGGTACGCGGTGTACGCCACCGCCCACTCCGGGGCGACGCGCCCGTCGAGCACCGCCGGCAGCTGCGAGGCGACGAAGTCGTACGCCCCGCTGACCGGCGCCAACGCGCCCAGCCTGAACCAGTCGTCCGCCCCCGCCTGGAGCGCCCGCCCCAGCCCCAACGCGGCCGACGCCCCCTGCGAGAACCCCGTCACCAGCACCTCCCGCCGCAGCTGCCGCCCCTCCCGGGGCGCGAACTCCCCAGCCGCGCGCAGCAGATCGAGCGAAGCGGTGGTCTCCGACGGCACGTCCATCCACGGGTGCGGCCCCGCGCCCAGCCCCAGCCCCAGGTAGTCGGGCGCCACCGTGGCGTAGCCGGCCGACGCGTAGGCGACGACCGGAGCCGTGGCGAACCCCCGGTGCACCGAGGGCGCCGCGTCCCGGTGCACCTCCGTGCCGTGCGCGTACGACACCACCGGCAGCCGGTGGCCGGCGGCCCGTGACGGCAGCGCCAACAGACCACTGGCCGTGGTCGGTTGACCGAACTCGTCCACCGTCCGGTAGACCAGCCGCCACGCCTCCACCCCGTACCGGGTGGCACCCGCGTCGAAGCCGTGCGCCGTCAACTCGGCCGCCGCCGCCCGCCCGTCGGGCAGCCCGAACACCCGCTCGGCGGCCACCAACGTGCCACGCCAGGCGTCACCCCGCTGCGTCCCGGTCCGCTCGCTGACACCGGCGGCCACCGCCGGTGCCGCCGCCGTCGCCAGCAGCACCCCGGCGACCGCCGCCGCCCCCACCCGCCTGCCGATCCGCCGCTTCCCACCCATGTCCGCCACTCCCCAGGTCGGCCGTTGCCTTCTCCTCCCACCCTGGGCGCGGTGGCGCCGCGACGCAGTGGCCCCAGAAGGCGTCCCGGGGTGGGGAGAACCCCCCGACAACGTGGTGGTGCTGGACCACTCCCGCCGGCGGCGACACAAACCGTTCGCGCCGTGCCGGCCCGGCCTGGCAGCCTGCCAACGTCATCCGTCGGAGGAGGAGTTGGCGTGGACGGCAGCACTGCACGGCAGTGGAGCGAGGGGACGGACCGGACGCTGCGCGTGTTGGGCTGGTACCCCGGCCGCGCGGTCGACACCGACGCCTGGGAGGAACTGCTCTGCGGACGTGGCACCTTCCCCCGCCCGCACCCGGCGGCCCGCCGCTTCATCGCCGAGTTCGGCGGGCTGGCCTCCGCCGGAGACCGCGCCGAAGTCCCGCTGACGCGGTTCGACTTCCAGCTCGACCCGGCCCTGGCGGAGTGGGACGAGGAGATCTTCGAAGTGCTCAGTGAGTGGGCCGACGCCGAACTCTTCCCCATCGGGATGATCGCGCGCCGCAACGTCTACCTGGGCATGGCCCAGGACGGCGCGGTCTGGGCGGGCATGGACGCGGTGGACAAGTTCGCCGACAGCCCGGACCTCACGATCGAGAAACTGATCGCGCCCTACCGAGCCGACAGCTGAGCGGTGACCTCGGCCGTGGTCGGAGAGGGGCTCGTCAGCCCTTCACCAACACGAGGAAGCTGCCCCAGGCGGCGGCCGGAACCACAAGGGCGGGCCCGGCGGGGTTCTTGGAGTCGCGGACAGGGACGCCGGCGGGGTGGTTGTCCAGGACTTCCAGGCAATTCCCAGCGTCCGCGTTGCTGTGGGAAGACCGCCGCCAACCGTTTACGGCAGTGCTGTTGGGAATGATGCGGTTCGTCATGAGGTCTCGTGATCCTTCGCGATGGCCCTCATCAGGGCAAGGGAGTCTTCCTGGGGCAACGCATCGCCCAGGGTCAAATCGTAGGCGTTCTGGAGGCGCTCGACTACGGACGGGGAGTCGTGCAGCTTGCCGAAGATGTGGCCCTCGGTGTAAGCGCAGGGGGGCTGATCCTCGAACGACATCAACGTCAAGCTGCTGTGCATGAGCGGATATACATCGCTGCCGAGCGGCATCACGTGGGTTCTGATCCTTCCCGCTTCCGTGAGCGTTGCGATGTGCTCGATCTGCTCTGCGATCACTTCTGCCCCCCCGGCTGGGCGGCGGAGCGCCGCCTCGTCGAGGAGCACCCACAGTATGGGCGTGACAGGGTCTTGCAGCAGTTCAGAGCGCCCCACCCTTGCTACTACACGCCTGTCACGCTCCTCACCACTCACCGGAGGGAAGGCCGAGCCCAGGATGGCGCGTGCATAGCGTTCGGTCTGGAGCAACCCAGGGACCAGTGAGAAGGAGAATTCCCGAATCATGGTCGCCTGTTGCTGTAGCTGTCGGACCGGCTCGAAGTAGTCCGCGATCGCGATCTCGTCCCCACCGGGGAGGAACGTACTCAGTACATCCCCCGTGTTCAGGGCGCGGTCCAGGCGGCGGGCGTCCTCCCGGGATGGGATCCTGCGGCCGGCCTCGATGTGGGAGATGTGGGAGCGGGTCATGATCGCCCGGTTCGCCAGCTCTTGTTGGGTCAGGCCGGCGCCCTCGCGTTGGGCCTTCAACCACTCCCCATAGATGTTGCTCATTGTTGCCTCTCCTGCGACGGGGTCAATGTCACCCGCGACTCACTGGCGAGCCTAGAACCACTGGTCCCACGCTGTAAGCAGTTCGCTACACATCGGCCGCAACTGGCCGTTGGGTGGAAAGACATGCGAAGGGGAGTTCGATCGATGATCACTGTTGACCAGATGCCGGGGCGGTTGCTGCCGTGGAGCGATGATCGTGGTCGGCCCTGCTATCTGGTGGGCGGCGGGCAGGGGCGGGTCAGCCAGCTGGCGGACGCGACGGAGCGCAAGCAGCTGGCGTACGCCGAGGAACTGCTGGACGTGGCCGAGGAGGTGATCGGCAGCGGCGAGTACGAGGCGGAGGACCTGGACGATCTGGGCGGTTGCCTGGTCTTCGCGCTGCGCAACGTGCACCGGGTCGCGCGGAGCCGTGGCCAGCGGCTGGAGGCGTACCTCGTCCGGGAGCTGGCGGCGGCGGCTGACCCCGAGGAAGCAGAGGAAGAAGAGAAGGACCCGCGGCTCGCCGACGCTGAATGAGTCAGCACCCCCGCCCCGCTGGAGTCTCGGTCAACCCGAGGCCCCAGCGGGGTCGACGGGTGTAACGGCTCCCCACGATCGCTCGCTTCACCGCCCCGAAGGCCATCGACGCGGAGCCGCCGCGGCTCACCGGGCTCGCGTACCTGACCCCGCCGCCCACCGGTCAGTCGACGACCGCGGTGGCCTCGACCTCCACGAGGTGGTCCGGCACGTCAAGGGCCGCGACACCCAGCAGGGTCGCCGGCGCGACCGGGGAGACGCCCAGCCGGTCAGCGGCACGGGCCACCCCGGAAAGGAAGAGCGGCATCTGCTCCGGGGTCCAGTCCACTACATAGGCGGTCAGCTTCACCACGTTCGCGAAGGAGGCGCCGGCCTCGGCCAGCGCGGTGCCCACGTTGAGGTAGCAGCGTTCGACCTGGGCGGCCAGGTCACCGGCGCCGACCGTGGTGCCGGCCGCGTCCCAGGACACCTGGCCGGCGACGAAGACCAGCTTCGAGCCGGTGGCCACCGCCACCTGCCGGTAGGCGTCGATCCGGGGCAGGCCGGCCGGGTTCAGCAGGGTGATGGGCATGAGGGAAGCGCCTCCCGTCGGGCCGGGACCCGGCGCGGGCCCCGTGCTCTCTTGTGGTTACTTGAGAACGGTAGGAGAGTGGTCGCTGACGTGGAAGAACGCACTTTTAGGTGACTGGGGAACCAGATGGTGACCAAGCAGTTCGAGGGCCTGCCCGCCGACGCGGACCTGACCCGGGCCGACTCGTTGGCGCGCGAGATCTTCTCCGACATCGCCAACAAGTGGGCACTCCTGATCATCGGCGCGCTCGACGAACGGACACTCCGCTTCGGCGAGTTGCGCGGGGAGATCGACGGGATCAGCCACAAGATGCTGACCCAGAACCTCCGCATGCTGGAACGCAACGGCCTGGTCCGGCGGACCGTGCACCCCACCGTGCCGCCACGCGTCGAGTACACGCTCACCGACCCCGGCCGGGCCCTGCTGGGCACCGTGGCGGGGATGTGCGACTGGACCCAGCGCCACCTCGGCCAGATCGAGGCCGCCCGCCGGGACTTCGCCTCCTGACCGGCCGACCGGCCCGGCGCCCCGGGGGGTTGGTTTCGGCCGGGCCGGCCGTTCGGTTGACGGCCGGGTGGCCGGAACCCGGCCCCGGCACACCGCCGGCACCCACCAGGCCGGACGCGCCCATAAGCCGCACCCGCCGCCCCGACCAGCCGCTTTCCGACCCATCCCCGCCCCGGGCACGGGCCGGCGCACCCACCAACTTCGGCCGTCCTGCCGGCACCGGCCGCCGGCCGGGCGTGCCGGGCCCCACCCGGCGGGCAGGGATGCTCTGATCGGAAGACAGCAGCGGTAGGCGACGACACGAGGGACACGCGATGGCCGAGAGTGGTTCGGGCGACGGGGCCGCGGACGAGGCGACGGCGCCGCAGGAGCTGGGCGAGGGCAACACCGAGTACGGCCGGAAGAAGTTCAAGCGCTCCAGGAGCCACTTCGCCGACCGCATCACCGCGGCCGGCGAGGACGGTTGGCCGGTGGCCGCCGGCCGGTACCGGCTGGTGGTCAGCCGCGCCTGCCCGTGGGCCAGCCGGGTGCTGATCTCCCGGCGGCTGCTGGGCCTGGAGTCCGCGCTGTCCGTCGGCGTGGTGGACCCCATCCAGGACGACCGCAGTTGGCGGTTCACCCTGGACCCGGACGGGCGCGACCCGGTGCTCGGCATCCGCTTCCTGCACGAGGCGTACGACGCGCGCGAGACGGGGTACCCCGGCGGGGTCAGCGTGCCGGCCATCGTCGACATCCCCAGCGGGCTGCTGGTGACCAACGACTTCGCGCAGATGACGCTGGACCTGGCCACCGAGTGGACCGCGCTGCACCGGCCCGGCGCCCCCGACCTCTACCCGGAGCGGCTGCGCGACGAGATCGACGAGGTCTCCGAAGGGATCTACCGCGACGTCAACAACGGCGTCTACCGGTCCGGCTTCGCCACCAGCCAGGAGGAACACGAGGCGGCCTACGCGGACGTCTTCCACCGGCTCGACCAGCTCTCCGAACGCCTCAGCGAACGCCGCTACCTGGTCGGCGACCACATCACCGAGGCCGACATCCGGCTCTTCACCACGCTGGTGCGGTTCGACGCCGTCTACCACGGCCACTTCAAGTGCAACCGCAACAAGCTGGCCGAGGACCCGGTGCTGTGGGGGTACGTCCGCGACCTTTACCAGACGCCGGGCTTCGGCGACACCGTCGACTTCGACCACATCAAGCAGCACTACTACCGGGTGCACACCGGGATCAACCCGACCGGCATCGTGCCGGCCGGACCCGACCTGTCGGGGTGGACCACGCCACACCACCGCGAACAGCTCGGCGGCACCCCCTTCGCCCCCGACGCGACCCCGCCGGGCCCGCCCCCGGCCGACGAGGTCATCGCCTAGCCAGCCCACCGCACGGGCCGCCCGGCTACCACCCCGCCCCGGGCGGCCGCCCCGCCCCGTACCCGCGCTGCCCCGGCTCCCCAGGCCCCGGCCGCCCGTACCCCTGCGGCGGGTGGCTCAGGTCGGCGAGGAAGTGGGCGAACTCGTCCTTCCAGAGCGGCTCCACATGTAGCTCTTTCTGGAGCGCCACCAGCCGGGAAAGCGCACCCGGAACTCGGCCTCGGCCAGCGCCGTCCACCGCACGTCCCGCACCCGCGCGGCGAACTCCGAGCGGGGCACGACTCGTCGCACCCTCCTGACGCGCTGGGAGAGCCTGGTGTGCGCAGCAGCAGGACGTGGCCATCGGTGAGCGCGATCGTGTAGTGCCGTTCGGTGACGAGGTCGTAGAGCTCCACGACCCAGGAGAAGAGCGCGGCCCAGCCCAGCACGCCCCGGACACCGCCGGACTCCGCCTGGTAGCTCACCCGTATTCGCTCGCCGGGCAGGCTCCGGGCGACCTGGAACGCCACCTCCCGAGCGATGCCCTCCTTGTTCGGACCCATCGGGCCGCCTCCCCGGGGCAGTCGACGTGGCCGGATCCCGGGTGGGGACCGGCAAGGGGCGGCCGCGATCTCCCCATCGGGACCGCCGGTACCGCATCGTAATCGAACAAACACAGTTGGCGAAGGGTGTTCTGGCTCGAACAGGCGCCGGCGCGCGCCGGCCAGCGGAGAACCCGCGTTGAGCGCTCCCGGTGGCCCGCCCGCGACCTCGCGGGCGCCGTGCACGCCCGACCCGACGCCCCGTCAACTCCCGCTTCGCGCCTCCCCAGAAAAAAACTTCGCGACTTCTGCGACATCCCCCGGTGGCCACCGCATCGATATGAGTGACGGGGCGAGAGGCCCCGGGGGGACGCGCTCGTCGGAGGGCTCGCGGGCCCGCGCCGATGAGAGCCGAAGAGGGAGAGAGCAGAGAGATGAGCAAGCAGGAAGACACCGTGCGGAACGCTTCGTCCAAGCGCCGGCTTGGCCTGCTGGCCGCCGTGGCGACGGCGGGTGTGACCGCGATGGCGGTGGCCGTGCCCAGCCACGCCGCTTCGGAGGCGGAGGAGGCGGGCGAGGCGCCGCGGGTGAGCGAGGTCCCGCAGACGGGGGAGGAGCTGATCGAGGCGCTCACGGGCCTGCTGCCCGAGGGGTTGGAGATCGGCGAGGCCGAGGGCGAGGGGCTCGACGCGGGCCCGGACGTCTACGCCTCGCTGCTGGCGGCGGACGACTCCGGCGGCACCTCGATCGACCTGAGCGTCTCCCGCTGGGCGACGGACGACTGGCGGGACATCGCCGGCTGCCAGGGCTTCGGCGAGCCACGGGAGGGCTTCAGCTGCGAGCAGACGGAGCTGCCCGACGGCTCCATCCTCTCCCTGGTCACCGAGGAGTACATCGAGGAGGGCGACCCGGAGGAGGGCTTCGAGCCCTACCACGGCAAGGACTGGTCGGTCTGGCTGGAGGGCCCCGGAGGGGAGGGCCTTGACGAGCCGGGCGGTCGCGCGGTGGTGGTCGGCGCTTCCAAGGACCTGACGGACGTGGCGGACCCGGACGCCTACGTCCCGCCGGTTGACATCGAGCAGCTCGCCGAGGTCGCCCAGGCCCCGGTCTGGCAGGCCCTGTTGGACGAGGCCGACGCGCGGTACGGCGCGCCAGAGGAGTGGGTGGAGGAGCCCGCCAGCGACATCCCGGCGGCCGAGCTGCGCGACGCCTTCCGGTCCCTGGCCCCCGAGGGGCTGGAGATCACCGACGGCACGGACGACGAGCCCGGCCGGGCCACCGTACTGGTGGACAAGGGCGCGGGCGCCGGTCTGGTGGAGATCACCGCCTTCGGCGGCGCGCAGTTCGAGGAGCCGTCGGAGCTGCCCGCGGACATAGCGGAGCTGGCCGGTCCGGCCTCGGAGGCGCTGCCGCCCACCGACGAGGGTGGCATCCCCGGTCCCGCGGCGCCGGCCGACCCGCTGTGCGACGAGACCGAGTTGGCCGACGGCAGCTGGCTGACCGTCTGCGACTGGCCGGCCAGCGCCGACGACCCGATCGCGATGAACTGGGCCGCGATCACCTACCCGGACGGCACCTCGGTCGACATCACGGCCTACAACGTGACCGACTGGGAGGGCTCCGAGCCCACCGGCACGGACGCGGTGCTGAGCGGGACCGAGCTGGCTGAGATCGTGGTCGCCGACGAGTGGCGCGCGCTCTTCAGCTGACCCGTGCGGTAGCTGACCAGCATCGGTGACGCCGCCCGCGCGGCGGCGTCACCGATGCGACCATCCGAATCCGGGCGCTCTTCGGGGCGTCGGGGAAGCAGAGCCACTGTCAGGGGGGCGTGATGAGGCGGCGGGACGACGAGACCTTTCGCCAATTCGCCGAGAGCCGCAGCTCGGCGCTATACCGTGCGGCGTGTCTGATGACCAGCGGTGACACCCATCTCGCCGAGGATCTGGTGCAGGAGACCCTCGGCCGCATGTACACCGTGTGGAATCGCAGACGCTGCATCGACAACCCGGACGCCTACGCGAAGAAGGTCCTGGTGCGGGTCTATCTCACCTATCGCAGACGGCGGAGCAGCCATGAACAGCCCGCCTCCTGGCTTCCCGACACGCCCGTTGAGATAGGGGACTCGACGCTCCGGATCACCCTCCTCCAGGCCCTCGGCAACCTCCCATACAAGGACCGTGCCGTGGTGGTCATGCGCTTCCTGGACGACATGAGCATCGAACAGACGGCGGCGGCGATGCGCATGACCTCCAGCGCTGTCCGCTCCCGATCCAGTCGCGCCATGGCCAAACTCAGAGCCGAGCTGGGCCAGACCGGCTTCGCAGAACTCACCACCGCCTGAGACCGGCGGAAGGGGGACTCGACATGACGAACGAGCCACACCACACAGACGATCTCACCCCGCTGGAACGCGACCTCGCCGCCATGCTCCGGCAGGCCAGCAGCGGCTACCAGCCCACTCCGGGGCAGCTGGTCGAGGGCGGCCTGCGGCGCGGCCGGGCCAGGTTGTGGCGGCGCCGCGCCGCATCCGTGACGGGCGCCGTCGCCGTCGCCGGCATCGTCGTGGCCACCCAACTCCCCGGCGGCGGGGGCAAGAACGGCGGGCCGGCCGAGCGGTCGGGGCCGGTCGCGGCGAGCGGCCCCGCGTTCGAGTCCGAGCTGGAGCGGAGCCTCAGCGGGCTGCTGCCCGCGGAGGCCCAGGAGGCCGAGGTGTTGGCCTGGGCCCCCGAGGGGACGGACACCCCCCTCGTCTCCGTCGACTTCCGGGTGGGCGAGGCCGAGTACACCCTGGACGTGGCGCTGACCCGGTGGACCGCCGCCGTCTGGGGGGACTACCAGGGATGCCTCGACGTCGACCTGGCCTCGGCCCAGCTCTGCGAGGACGAGGAGCTGCCCGACGGCTCGGTGCGGTCCTTCGCGGAGTGGACAGCAGGCGGGATCGCCGAGAGCGGATCCCCGGGCGACGAGACCGAACCGGAGCCGGGGGCCGAGCCAGGCCCGGGAGTTGACCCGGAGGCGACGGACGACACGACGCAGCGGGATGACTACGCCTGGATGGGCGAGGACTCGGGCCGCAACTGGGACGCCTGGCTGGTGTCGCCCACCAGTTGGGGTCCCGGTGAGGAGGGGGTGCGGCAGGTCGCCGTCAGTCTCTATCTCGGCGACGCCACGCAGCTGCCCGCCGGTGCGGAGCCGGTCCTCAACGAGGCCGAGTTGTTCGCGATCGCGGAAGCCCCGGTCTGGCAGCGGTACCTGGACCGGATCGACGCCCAGCAGGGCGTGCCGACCATGGACGACGAGTACGCGGCGGAGGACGAGGTCGAGCCGGCCGCCATCGTGGACACTCTGCGGGCGTTGTCCCCGGACGGCCTGTCGATCCTCGCCGGGCGGAACAACGTCCCGGGCAGCGCCACCGTCCTGATAGACGACGGGGTCAACATCGCCGAGGTCTACGTCACCACGTACCCGCCCGCGTCCTTCGACGAAGACGCGCAGCCCGAGAGCACGTCCGAGTGCGAGCCCGAAACCATAGACGGCTTCGCCACCTTCGTCGTCTGCCCGGAGCCGGGCCTGCCGGGCCTGCCAAGCTCCCTCTACGCCGACGTCTACTACCCGGACGGGGCGTCGATCGACATCCTCCAGACCACCCTCAACGGGAACGAAAGCCCGTTGACCCAGGAGCAGTTCCGGGAGATCGCCCTCGCCCCCGAGTGGCGCGAGCTGCTGGGATAGCCGCCGTGCCCGCTACCTGGCCCACCGGCGGGGGCAGGTAGCGGGCCATCGGTCACCCCCTCAGCCCATGCTCTTCGCGCCGTCCAGGGACTCCCGGATGATGTCGGCATGACCGGCGTGCTGCGCGGACTCGGCGATGATGTGCAGCACCGTGCGGCGGGCCGACCAGCGGGCGCCGCTCTCGAACCACGGGGCGTTCGGCAGCGGGTGGTCGAGGTCCAGGCTCTCCAGAGTGGCGACCAGTTCGTCCGTGCGGCGGGCCGTCTCGGCGTACTCGGCCAGCACCCCCGCCAGCGTCTCCTCCGGCAACAACCGGAACTCGTCGGCCCGGCTGGCCCAGTCCTCCTCCGTCATATCGCTGAAGTCGCCCAGCGCGGACGGGCCTTGCTGGATGAAGTCCACCCAGCCGCGTTCGATCGCGGTCACGTGCTTGATCAGGCCCCCCAGGCACAGCTCGCTCGCGGTGGTCCGCTGCCTGGCCTGGTCGTCGCTCAGTTCACGCGTGGTGAACCGCAGGAAGTGGCGCTGCTGGGCCAGCGCCGCCAGGAGGTCCGCCCGCTCACCGGTAGCCACCGGCGCCTCGGGGCCCGCGTCGACAGAGGTCAGCTCCTGCACACTCATGATCTCGTCCTTCCACGCATTGATCGGTTTCGTCCCGTTTCCAGCGGGTCTACGGCCAGCGTAAGATCGATTGCGGCCACTTCCTGACCGCAAAAGGTGGGGCCCGCGGGTTGGATCTTGGGCCACGAGCGCGACCGGGGGTGCCCGATGGCCAACACCAGCAGCAGGACGCTGCGCCTACTCTCGCTGCTCCAGGAGCACCGCTACTGGCCCGGCGACGAGCTGGCCGACCGGCTGGGCGTCTCGCCCCGCACCCTGCGCCGGGACGTGGACCGGCTACGGGAGTTGGGCTACCCGGTGGAGGCCCGCCGGGGCGTCGCCGGCGGCTACCAACTCGCGGCGGGTGCCGCACTGCCCCCACTGGTGATCGACGACGAGGAGGCGGTCGCCCTCGCGGTCGGCCTCCAGACGGCGGCCCAGGGCGCGGTGGACGGCCTGGCCGAGTCCTCGGTGCGGGTGCTGGCCAAGGTGGTGCGGGTGATGCCGGCGCGGCTGCGGCGCCGGGTGGAGGCGCTGCGCACCATGACCGAGGCGGTGGGCATGGCCGGCACCGGCACCGCCGGCGTGGACCCCGGCGCGCTGACCACGGTGGCGCTGGGCTGCCGGGACGGCGAGCGGCTCGCCTTCACCTACACGGCGGCCGACGCCCGCCGCACCGAACGGCGCGTCGAGCCGCACCGGTTGGTCTGCCTCGGCCGTCGCTGGTACCTGGTCGCCTACGACCTGGACCGCGCCGACTGGCGCACCTTCCGGGTGGACCGGCTCTCCCAACCCCGGGCCACGGGCGGCCGGTTCCGGCCCCGCGAGCTGCCCGCCGCGGACGCCGCCGCGTTCGTGCGCGCTCGGCTGGGCGCCCTGCCCCGCCCGCACCGCGTGGAGATCCTGGTCAACGCGCCCGCGGCGACCGTCCGCCGGCGGGTGGGCCGGTGGTGCGAGGTCGAGGAGATCACCGAGGAGCGCTGCCGGGTGCTGATGACCGTGGACTCCCTGGACTGGCCGGTGGCGCTGCTGGGCGCCCTGGACGCGGACTTCCGGATCGTCCAGCCGCCCGAACTGGTCGACCGGATGCGCCGGCTGATCACCCACTTCGACCAAGGCACGTCCCCCGCCGAGTAACCAGCCACCGGCTCACGCGGCGCGCTCACCGCGCTCTCCGGGACGGCCGGCGGGCCCGTCCCGCCGCGCATCGAGCCGGCACCAGCGGGCTCCGGGCCGGTCGGTCGCGACCGGCGGCCGGACTCGGCCACGTCCACGGCCAAGTGGACAGCGGCACCGGCCAACGCCGGTCGGTCGCGACCAGCCCGGCCCCTTCGGCTCGTTCCGGACGGTCGCCCTGGCCGCCGCCCGAGGCGTTGCTCCAGCGTGTCGCGTGCCACGCGGCCCCCGGCGGCCCGGCCGGACGGGCGGCGTTGGCCGCCACCATCGGGCAACTGGCCCTGCCCCCGCCCGCGTCGGCGGCCGGGGTCGATGAGAGCTGGCGGCTGCGCTCGCTCCATGTCGAGCGGCCCGATCGGGTCCGGCTGCGGGCCGGGGCGTTCCGGGCGCCCGGCCGGCCCGTCGTGGCCGGTAGGCCGGCGGACCCGCGCGGGTTCGCGCTACGCGGCGCCGAGGTGACCACCGGCCGCTGAATGCCGCTGAATGCCGCTGAATGCCGCTGACGGCCGCACACCGGCCGTGCGGCGGACGCGAGTTCGGCTAGTTCACCGGTCGCCCGGGTGGCGGGTGATGGTGTCGTCGGTGAGGCCGTGCAGGGCGAAGACCGCCCGGCGCTGTTCCTCCACCGTGACGACCTGGTCGGGGGCGGCCGGCGCGAAGATGTCGACCGCCTCCGCGTGGCGCACCTCCCGGGTCGCCGGCGTGAACGGGAAGACCTGGTGGCCGCCCGCCTGCCGTTCCATGCCGGAGGAGGTCACGTCGCCCCGCGCGCCCTGGCAGCAGAGCAACAGGCCGTCGGCCTCCAGGTCCAGGCGCAGCTGCAGCAGGGCGGCGAACAGGTCGGTGGCTGGATAGCTGGCCGGGTCCGGGTCCGTGCCGCGCCACACCCGCACCACGTAGGGCGGCGCGCTCGGGTAGTCGAGGACCAGGGTCTCGGAGGAGCTGTCCGCGCGCACCGCGTCCAGTGTCACCCGTCGTCGTCGCGTCATCTGCTCCCCCTCCGGCGTCCGTTCGGCCAGCGTACGTGGACCGGGCGGGGCCGGCGGGGCGTTGGCCGGTGGGTGGGGGTGGCGGCAGGTCCCGGGTGGGTGGGGACAGGTGCACCCCGGGATATGGGTGGGACGCCCCGTGTGCCGGCCGGCGCCAGCCGAGATGCTCTAGGTGTCCGCCAGGGCGCTTCGCAGCGTCGAACTCCCTGGTGGCGCCCACCGGTTCGAGATCCCAGGAGTCATCCCATGACGCGTTGCCGCCTCACCACCGCCGTGCTGCTCGCCTCCGCACTGGTCGGGGTGACCGTCCCGACCGCGACGGCCGGCGGCAGCGACCGAAGCGCGGCGGCGGACGCCGTGCAGGAGCGGCTGGACGTGCTGGTGGAGGAGGACGGGGTGCCGGGCGTGCTGGCGCACGGGGACGCCGGGACCCGCACCGCCGGCACCGCGGACCTGGTCGCCCAGACGCCGATGCCCGGGGCCGACGGGCAGGTCCGGATCGCCAGCAACACCAAGGCGTTCACCGCGACCGCCGTGATGCGGCTGGTCGCCGACGGCCAGCTTCGACTGAACGACCGGGCCGGGGAGTTCGTGCCGCGGCTCGCCGACTCGACGGTGACGGTGCGGCAGTTGCTCAACCAGACCAGCGGACTGCCCGAGCACGTGCAGCTGATGGACTGGTCCGCCGTCGGCACCCCCGCCGAGGAGCTGCTGGCGCTGGCCCTCACCCAGGAGCCGGCCTTCGCGCCGGGCACCGACTGGGGCTACTCGAACACCAACTACCTGGTGCTCGGCATGATCATTGACGAGGTGACCGGGGAGGACTTCCGCACCTACGTCGAGTCCACGATCCTGGACCCGCTGGGCCTGGACGACACCTACTGGCCGGAGGTCGGTGAGCTGGAGCTGCGCGGTCCGCACGCCCGCAACTACGGCGTCAGCCCGGTCGATCCGGCGGCGGGGACGACGGACGTGACGGAGCTGCCGGGCTACGAGTTCGGCGCCGCCGGCGGCCTGGTGTCCACCCCGGAGGACCTCAACACGTTCTGGAGCGCGCTGCTGGACGACGGCGAGCTGCTGCCGTGGTGGGCCGTGTGGCTGATGACGCACGACACCACCGACGTCGGGGGCCGCGACCTCTACCCGGCGGACACCCGCTACGGCTACGGCCTCACCCGCTACGCGCTGAGCTGCGGCGGCTCCTACTGGGGCCACGGCGGCGACCTGCCGGGCAACACCGTGGTCGGCGGCCACTCCGTGGCCCGGGACGAGACGGTCACCGTCTACGGCACGACCGTGGCGGCCGACCCGGAGGTCAGGGGGCAGCTGCTCGACGTGGTGGACGCCGCGTTCTGCGCGGACGGGCGCTGAGCCGGCCGGGCGGACCCGGGAAGCGGAACGCGGCCGGGCCCGCACCCTCGAAGGGGTGCGGGCCCGGCCGTGAACGTGTGCCGCGAATCAGGCGGGAACGATGTTCTCCGCCGTCGGGCCCTTCTGGCCCTGCGCGATGTCGAAGGTCACCTGCTGGCCCTCGCGAAGCTCGCGGAAGCCCTGCCCGGCGATGTTGGAGTAGTGGGCGAAGACGTCGGGGCCGCCGCCCTCCTGCTCGATGAAGCCGAAGCCCTTTTCGGAGTTGAACCACTTCACGGTGCCACTGGCCATGATTAATTCCTTTGGAGTGCGTTACATCGGCGCCCGCACCGCGCGGACACCGTGTCGCGTAATGATCGTCCCGCCGGAAAAACCGGAACCACAGAAATACCAGCGAATGTGAAGCCCGCTGAGGACATCGGAAGCTTTGGGAACCACAACTGCAACTGGAACCGACACTAGCACGCCGCCGAAGTTTCCCGAAGGGGGCGAATGTCTCGCTCGTCCCGTTCCGGCCCCGGCGTGTCCGGCGCGGGGTCAGGGGCCGGTCGGGCCGCTTCCCTGGCGCGAGGGGCCGGGTTTCCCGGTGCGAAGACCCGTGCGCCGGTCGGACCGGGGGGCGGGGGCCGCGACCGGCGACGGGCCGCCGTCGCCGAGGTGGGTCAGGCGTCGTCCTGCCGGTCCGCCGCCGGGGTGCCGCGCCGGCGGCCGGACCGCCAGCGGCTCACCGCCCAGGTGCCGCCGACGACCAGGCCGATCGCGGCGACCCGGCTCGCCTCGTGGTAGGTCGTCGCCGGGATGTCCGGGCTCCCCGGCAGGTCGAGGTAGGTCCACAGGGCGAAGCCGGCGGCGGAGGCGATCAGGCCGAGCGCCCCGACCGGCCCGAGATCGCCCCACCAGGGCGACGTGAACTCGTCCAGCACGCCGCCGACGCCGTCCGCGTCCTCCGCGTCCTCCGCGTCGTCCTCGCCCTTCTTGTTCCCCTTGCTCTTCCCGTCCCCCTTGTTCTCCCTGCCGTCCCGGCGCCGCTTCCGGCCCCGGGCCGGGCCCGGTGGCGGGTGCGGGAGGTCCCGTTCGTCGGCCGGGTCGGCCTCCCGCCAGTTGGTCGGTTCGCTGGAGCAATGAGTCCCGGCGGCGCGCTGGGCGGTGCCGGGCGGCCTGCGGAGGGTCTTGGTCACAGGTCCACCTCGTAGCTCAGCTTCTCCACCAGCGCGCCGTCCTCGAAGCAGAACCGGTAGACGGCGGAGCGGCTGAAGTCGTCGGGCTGCTCGGTCGACATCAGCACCAGGCACTCGGCGCCCGCCGGCTTCTCCGGGCCCTCGTTCTGGTAGTCCTCGATCAGGAACGAGGTGCCCGGCAGCCGGTCCCGCACGGACTCCTCGTCGTCGCCTATCTCGACCGCCTCGTAGACGGACGGCTTGATCGAGGCGCTCTCCAGCTCCCAGTAGGCCCAGGCGAACAGCGCGCCGACGCTCACCACGATGAACAGGGCCGCGCCGCAGCCGATCGCGATCCCCTTTTTCTTCCTGCGTCCCATGGCTCTGCCGATCTCTTCCTGCCGCGCCGGCGATCCGGCCCAGTCGATGACCGTGCCACCCTCGCGTTCCGGGGCCGTCGGACGCTGTCCCCGAAAGTCGCCCGCCGCGTCGACGAAAGGCGCCGCGACGGAGCGTCCGACCGGCCCGGCGTCGCCGGCCACCTCCCCCGTGCCAGCCCCCGCGCCCGCGGTCGGCGGGGACCCGTACGGCAGCATCCCGGCGACCCGGAAGCCGCCCTCCTGGGTGTGGCCGGTGTGCACCATGCCGCCGACCAGCCGCGCGCGTTCCGCCAGCCCGGTCAGCCCCTGCCCGCCGCTCACCACCGGCCCGGCGGCGGCCAACGCCTCCGGCGAGGCCGGCCCGTTGGCGATCTCGACCACCAACGCGTCTGGCTCGAAACGGAGTTCGACGGTGACGGGCGCGCCGGGCGCGTGTTTCAGCGCGTTGGTCAGCGCCTCCTGGGTGATCCGGTAGGCGGCCTGCTCGCCGGCCGGCGCCAACGGCCGCGGCGTGCCGTCCCGGCGCAGTGCGACGGTGGCCCCGGCGTCCCGGGAGGCGGCCACCAGCTCGTCGATGCCGGCCACCCCGCGCGGCACCGTCCGGTCGTCGCCCCGGTGGCCCGCGTCGGGCGCGTCGTCCTCGTGCAACAGGCCCACCGCGTCCCGCAGTTCCTGGAGCGCCGTGGCGGAGGCGGAGCGCAGCACGGCGACCCGCTCCCGTTGCGCGTCGGTCAGCGACGGATCGACCTCCAGCGCGCCGGTGTGCACGGTGATCAGCGCGAGCCGGTGGCCCAGGCTGTCGTGCATGTCCTGGGCGATGCGCTGCCGCTCGCGCAACCGGGCGTGTGAGCCGATCAGTTCGCGCTCCCGCAGCAGGCGCGCGTTGTGCTCGTGCAGCGCGTGCAGCAGGGTTTGGCGCTGGCCACGGTAGCGGCTGATGATGCCCGGCAGCGCGGTCGTGGTCAGGAACACCAGCACCCCGTACAGCGCGGACTGCGGACGCAGCGCGGTGGACGGGTCGGAGACCATGGTCAGCGCGGTGAAGAGGACCCCGGAGGTGGTGAAGGCCGCGACCGCGCGCCCCGGCGCGCGCACCCGCCAGCCCGCCGACCAGCCGGCCACCAGCAGCACCAGCCAGAAGCCGCCGTACAGCGCGGTCGCCGCGCCGGCGGCGGCCAGCACGCTCGCCGGGTGCCGCCGCCGCAGCAGGGTGAGCGCGACGGCCGCCAGGCCGCCGCCGATCATCGCCAGGGCCCCGTGTTGTCCCAGGCCGGCGATCGCCACCAGCGTCGTCACCGCGGTCAGGGACCCCTCGACGGCGACCCCCCGCACCGTCCAGGGCTTGCCCCCGGCCGCGTCCGCACCGGTGGTCGTCTCTCTCGTCACGTTCACCCGCCCACGGTAGGACCCGCCGGTCGGCCGGGCGGTCGACGTTCGGCTAGGCCGGCAACGACCAACGGATGACCCCGGCTTGGGCGGCGGGGCCGGCCGGGGCCCGGCGGTGTCGGCTCGCGTAGGGTGAGCGCGCGGCCGCCAATGGTCCCCGGACGACCCGGTGTTCGGCCGCCTTGCCGGGTACCGCCGCCAGCCTGTGATGGAGTGCTGTGATCAGGGTCCTCGTCGCGGACGACGAGCCGCTCATCCGGGCGGGCATCAGGATGATCCTCGCCTCCGCCGACGACATCGACGTGGTGGCGGAGGCCGAGAACGGCCGGCAGGCCGTCGATCTGGCCAGGTCACACGCGGTGGACGTGGCGGTGCTCGACATCCGGATGCCGGTGCTGGACGGGCTGTCCGCACTGGCCGAACTGCGGCGGGTCGCGCCGGCGGTGCGGGCGCTGGTGCTGACCACCTTCGGCGAGCGGGAGAACGTGCTGCGCGCGCTGGGCCACGGCGGCGCCGGCTTCCTGCTGAAGGACGCGGCGCCCGGGGAGCTGATCCGGGCGGTCCGCGCCGCGGCGGCCGGCGACGCGTTCCTGTCGCCCGGCGCCACCCGGCACGTCGTCGACTCGCTGGCCGCGAACGCCGCCGGCGCCCAGCGCGAGCGGGCCAGGAAACGGCTGGAGGCCCTGACCGAGCGCGAGTTGGAGGTGCTGGCGCTGCTCGGCGAGGGCCTGTCCAACGCCGACGCCGGCAGGCGCATCCATGTCAGCGAGGCGACGGTCAAGACCTACGTCAGCCGCATCCTGATGAAGCTGGAGTGCGAGAACCGGGTCCAGGCGGCGCTGCTCGCCCGGGACGCGGGCCTCGGCAGCGACGCCTGACGCGCCCGAGCGGGCTCAGCGTGGGTCCTGGACGCTGAACAGCACGCCGCCGACGGCGGACCGGTCGTCGGCCACCCCGACCAGCGTGACGGCGGTGTCGGCCCGGACGTCCTCGCCGAGCACGCCGACCACCGCGTCCGTGAGGCCGGCGGCCAGCCGTGGCGCGGCGTCCGGCACCAGGGTGAAGATCCCGGCGCGGCTGCGGAGTTCGACCGCCGGGGGTGGGACGGTGCCGAGCTGGCCGCCGACCGCGAACCGCGCGGTGGGCAGCGCGTGGAAGGCGATCACGACCAGCGGGCGGGCCCAGTCGCCGTAGACGGCGACGACGGCGTCGGTGAGGGCCGTGGCGAGACGCTGGTCCGTCGTGTCGTCCAGCAGTTCCTCGGCGAGCGTGACGGTGCAGTGCGGCATACTGCCTCCTGTTTCCCGTGCGAGCAAAATAGATTTGGAAGCAAACATAATGCCTGTCTCGCCCCCCGTCCAGCCGGACCCCGCGCACCCCGTCGGCGCCGCCGACGGCGGCGAACTCGACGCCGCCGTCCGCACCCTGCTGCTGGTGATGCCGCGCGCCGTCGGGCGGATCAAGCGGATGGAAGTCCCCGAGGAACTCCGCGAGATGGCGCTGGCCCCCCGCCACCTGTCGCTGCTCTCGTTCCTGCTCCTCGACGGCCCGATGACGGTCCGCGACCTCGCCGACCGGCTTGAGGTGGCGCCGACCACGGCGAGCCTGCTGGTCGGCGAGCTGAGCCGGAAGGGCGTGCTGGACCGGCGGGAGGACGACCACGACCGACGCCGGCGCATCGTCAGCGTCCCGGCGGAGAAGCGGGCCACGCTGGAACGCTGGCTCTCCCCTGGCGCCCGCGCCTGGCGCGCCGCGCTCGCCCCCATGACACGGGCCGAACGGGCCGCCGTCGTCCGGGCGTTCACCGCCTACGAGGCGGCGCTGGGCGAGGTGACCGGGGACTGACGGCCGGGCCCCGGCCAGGTCAACCGGCGCCTAACGCGGCCAGGTTCGGTCGCGCAGCCGGCGGGCGATCTCCCGGTCCTCGGCCAGGGCACTCACCCGCACCGGGTCGCGGGTGCCGTCCAACACCACCACCCACAGCACGTCGCCGGGCAGCGGCGGCGCCGAACCGGACCGCCAGCCCGGCGACTTGGCCTGGTCCACCAGCCCGGGCACCCCACCGGGCAACGTCACCAGCACGCCCCACGGCACGACGTCCCGCACCGTGGCCGGCAACTCCCGGTGTTCGACGACCCGTTCCCGCATCCCCCGCGTCCCTCCCGGGCGCCACCGGCCCCGTCGCCCCGCCATCGTGCCCCCGTGCCCCCGTGTCCGCGTGCCCCCGTGCCCCCGTGTCCTCGTGTCCTCGTGTCCCCGGGCCCCGACAACGGTGCCCGACTCTCCCAAGTCCGGGCCCGCCGGCCCTCGTTCACTCCGGCTTGGCGAAGCGCCGGGCCGTGAGGGGGACGAAGACCAGCACCAGCGCCACCGACCAGAGCACCGTCGCCAGGACGGGATGGCTCAGCGGAAGCGGCCCGGCGGGCACCGACGCGTTGCCGAAGAGCACCCGTGCCGCGGTGATCGCGGCGCTGAACGGGTTCCACTCGGCCAGTGTCCGCAAGCCCGACGGCATGCCGTCGGTCGGCACGAACGCGTTGGAGAGCATCACCAACGCGAAGGCCAGCGGCGCGAGTTGCTGGACGGTCTCGATGGAGCGGAGCGCCAGTCCGAGGAAGACCCCGGCCCAGGTCAGGCCGTAGCCGAAGAGCAGGAGCAGGGCGAAGCCGGCCAGCGCGGACGCCGGCCCGTCCTCGACGCGCCAGCCGATGGCCAGGCCGAGCAGCGCCATCGCGGCCAGTGAGATCACCGAGAGCAGCAGCTGGCTGCCGGCCAGGCCGAACGGGACGGCGACCCGCCGCATCGGCAGCGACCTGAGCCGTTCGGTGACGCCGTTCCGGGCGTCCAGGGCGGTCGTGCCGGCGGTCAGCACCGCGCCGGTCGCGGCGACCAGCACGAACACCGCCGGCACCAGCTGCTTCCGGTAGTCCGTGGCCGAGCCGTCGCTGAGCGCGGTGCCGAAGACGTAGCCGAACATGGCGATCATGCCGAGCGGCGCGGCCAGGCTCGCCGCGATCACCGACGGGTCGCGGCGGAGGGCGAGGAGGTTGCGGTGGACGATGACGAGGCCGTCGGTCCACCACCGGCGGCGCCGCGCGGCGGGCGCCACCCCGGGTGGCCGGCCGGCCCGCCCCGTGCCGGGCTTCTGTCCCGTGCCGGGCTTTGGTTCCGTGCCGGGCTTCTGTCCCGTGCCGGGCTTCTGTCCCGTGCTGGCCGGGTCGTTCATGCCGGACCTCCGGTCAGGGCGAGGTAGGCCTCGTCGAGGGTGGGCTCGTGCAGGCCGATGTCGGCGACATCGACGCCGCCGTCGGTCAGCGCGGTGAGGAGGGAGGGCAGCGTGACGGTGCCGGCCGGCACCGAGCCGGTGACGCCGGTCTCCCTGCGGGCGGGGTCGGGCAGGCCGGTGACGCCGAGGCCGCGCAGCAGGTCGCAGGCCGTCGCGTGCGCCGCCGGGCTGGCGAGGGTGACGGTCAGCCGCAGCCCGGTCCGCCGTTTCAGCGCGCGCGGGGTGTCCTCGGCGATGACCCGGCCGGAGTCCAGCACCGCCACGCGCTCCGCGAGCTGGTCGGCCTCCTCCAGGTACTGGGTGGTCAACAGGACGGTGGTGCCGGCCGTGGCCAGCTCCCGCACGGTCTGCCAGATGGCGGCGCGGCTGTGCGGGTCGAGCCCGGTGGTGGGTTCGTCGAGGAAGAGCACCGCGGGGGCGAGCAGCAGGCTGGAGGCGATGTCGAGTCTGCGCCGCATGCCGCCGGAGTAGGCGCTGACCGGCCGGTCGGCCGCCTCCGCCAGGTCGTACCGGTCCAGCAGGTCGCCGGCGGTGCGGCGGGCCGCCGCCCGGGAGAGCCCGTGCAGCCGGCCGAAGACGAGGAGGTTCTCCCGCCCGCTGAGGCGCTGGTCGAGCGTGGTCTGCTGGGCGGTGACGCCGATCGTGGCCCGGACCTCGGCGGGCCGGGCGACGAGGTCGTGACCGCCGACCCAGGCGCGCCCCGAGGTGGGGGTGGCGAGGGTCGAGAGCAGGCGGATCAGCGTGGACTTGCCGGCGCCGTTGTGGCCCAGCAGCCCGAACACCGTGCCGGCCGGCACGGTGAGGTCGACGTGGTCGAGCGCCGTCCGGGCCTTGGTGCCCCGACCGTAGACTCTGGTGAGTTCCTCCGTACGGATTGCTGGCGCGGATGGTCCTGCCATGGCCACTCCTTCAGCGATCGCTGTTCGCAGTACGCGTGCCAGCCTACTGCGAACAGTGCACGCAGTATGCGCGGGGGTCGGACCGCGACGCGGAGGCGGAGAGGCGCTGTGACCACCGAGGTGATCTGGACGCGGGCCAGAGCCAGCAGAAAGGGACCGCGACCGGCACACAGCCTCGACGACATCGCCCGGGCGGCCGTGGCGCTGGCCGACGCCAAGGGCCTCGCCGCCGTGTCGATCCGCGCCGTCGCGGCCGAGCTGGGCGCGGGCGCCGCGTCGCTCTACCGGTACATCGCCAGCAAGACCGACCTCCACGACCTGATGGTCGACCGGGTCGCCGCCGAGTACGACCTGCCGGCCGAACCCACCGGCGACTGGGTCGCCGACCTCACCCTGGTCGCCGAACGCGGCCGCGCCGCCTACCGCCGACACCCCTGGGCCGCCCAGCTCAGCGCCGAGGCGTCCTGGGGGCCGCGCGTCCAGGACTACCTGGAGTTCCTGCTGGCCGCCCTCGAACCCACCGGGCTCGACATCCCCGAACGGGTCGACTTCGTCGCGCTGTTGAACAACTGGGTCGCCAACTTCGCCCAGCACGAGGGCCAGCCGCCGGACGGCGACGCGGCCGCCGCCAGGGCCGCCCACCTGGCCAGCATCGCCGCCGACCCCAGCCGCCCCCACCTCGCCGGCGCCATGGCCGCCCTCCTGCGGGCCGACCCCGCCGACGCCCACCCCGACCTGCTCTTCCGCCGCGGCCTCGACCGCCTCTTCCACGGCATCGCCCCCGGGTAACCCACCCCGCACCGCCCCGCGTCCTCGCCCCGACCGGCGCCAACGCCTTCGCCAACGCCCCGCCAACGCCTCCGGCGCGCGGCGGACGTTCCCCGCCACTCACTAGCCTGGCGCGATGCGACCGACCACGCTCGACGCCGGCTCCATACGGCTGCGCCCGTTCCGCGGCTCGGACATCGACTGGCTGTACCGGGTGTCCCTCGACCCCGGGCTGCGCCGGTACATCGACCTGCCGTCCCCCTACCGGCGATCGGACGCGGCGGACTTCGTCGAGCGCGTCACCGTCGAGGGCTGGGCCAACGGAACCCGCGCCGAGTTCCTGACCGAGGACGCCGCGACGGGATGCCGGCTGGGCCGGGTGGGCCTCCACCTGCGCGACGACCGGACCGCCGAGATCGGCTACTGGGCCGCCCCCGAGGCCCGGGCCCGCGGCGTCACCAGCGGCGCGGTCGCGGCGGTCTGCCGGTGGGCCTTCGCCGAGGCGGGCATCGACCTCATCGAATGGCGCGCCGAGGTCGGCAACCACGCCTCCCGTCGGGTGGCCGAGAAGGTCGGCTTCCACATCGAGGGAGTCCTCCGCCAACGCCTCCGCCACGGCACCGAACGCGCCGACGCCTGGGTCGGCTCCCTCCTCCCGGCCGAGGTCACCGCCCCGGCGCCCTCCAGGGGGAGTTGGCCCGAAACGGCGAGCGCCCAGCCGTGGCCGGCGTGGTGCGGGGAAACGGCCTCGTCAGACGCCACCGGGAGGACGACAGCGGCCGACGACGGCCCGTCGTAGAGCAGGGACACACGCCTGTGCGCCCGTCGGCGACGCCACCGGGGCTCCCCGGTGCGCGAACCTAGCCGAAGTACCGGACCACACCCGTGGGAGGGGCTCCGTTCCGGGACCACTGGTCCCTGAGGTGCACCGCTATGGGGGCGAACTCCGCGCGGCTGAACCGGATTCCCGCCCGCTCGACCGGCGTCTCGGCGTCGATGTCCCCGCTGTCGAGACACAGCCTGAAACCAGCGACGGGCGCCCCCTCGGGATCGGTCGCCACGATCTGCCGTGCGGCCGTATCGAGGACCAGATCGAACTCCCGCTCCCCGCCGTCGAGCACGACGCGATAGCGGTGTACGTCATCCGAGCCGCTGACGAGCCTGGCGTAGAACGACATCATGAGGGCTGCTTCCCGTCGTCGGAGCGAGCATCGTCGGTTTCCGGCGGCCGTTTCCGGCGTCGGACGCCGCGCGGGAGTCGACGCCTTCGACGCGGGGAACGCTACCGGGCGGCCTCGTGGGCCTGGCTGCCCTCCCGGTAGAAGAGGTAGCCGCCGTGGTGGAGCACGTCGCCGTCGAACTCGCCGTCCGCGGTGAAGCCGGTGTCGTCCCAGTAGTCGATGTGGTCGCCGGTGACCTGGTAGCGGCCGGTGTAGGCGCTTTCGCGTTCGCCGCGCGCCTCGTCGTAGCGACCGTTGCGCAGCAGCTCCTGGCGGATGTGCCCGTCCGCGGTCACCCACATGCCCACGTAGGGGTGGGCGTGTTCGTCGTTGGTCACGGTTTCCTGTCCTGTCTCCGGGGTCGGGGGGTCGGTGCGGGAGTCGGCGGCGTGGCAGCCGGCGGTCAGGGCCAGCGCCAGGAGCGCGAGCGCCGGGCGACCGACCGGGCGCCAGCCGGTCGTCCGGCCGCACCGACGGGGGCGGACGGCACGTCGAAAGGTCGGGTTCCGCGTCGCGGGCCCGGTGGGTTGGCGCATGGGTCTCCTCCGCTGTGCGGGTGCCGGTCGGTGGGGCCGGCCGCCGCGCTGGACGGCGGACCGGCCCTGGGTCACGACCCTGGCCGCGCGCGGGCGCCGGTGCCAGGCCCCGCCACACCGGGACCTGGCACACCCAGGCTCCGGCGCTCGCCCCAACGGGCCACGCCCGCACCGGCGTTGGCGGGCCGGCCGTCAGTCCGGTGCGTCGTGCTCCGTGTCGTTCCAACGGCGCCACACGTGCCGGGTGTTGGGCAGTCCGGGGTGGTCGAGGAGCCAGCGCACGTAGCCGGCCTGGCGGCGGGCCCAGGGGTTGGCGGTCCGGGCGGCGGCCGTGAGCCGGTCCCTCAGGTCGGCGCTGTCGACGGCGCGGGCCACGCCCACGTAGCCACGGTCCTTGCACCGGTAGGGGCGTTGGACGGCCAGCTCCACGAGGTCGGTGAGCTTCGCCCGCACGGGGGTGGCGTGTTCGGGCACCGCGAGGTCGCGCAGCAGGCGCTCCTTCGTCCCCCACTTCTTCGCGTGCCGGGTCCACTCCCGGGGGTGCCGCGCCTCCCACTCCAGGTAGAGCAGCGCGTAGGGCAACCCGGGCCAGTGCCGGATGTCGTCCGCCCGGGAGCGGCTCCACAACGCGTCGGGCAGCACCCGGGCCTTGGCCGCCTGCCACCCGGCGAACGCCTCCCTGACCCCCGGGGCCGCGTAGTTCGACCGGGTCTCCCGCAGCAGCGCGTTGAACCGGTCCCCGGCCGCCTGGTCCCGGGCCCGTTCCTCGGCCAGCCGGGCCAACGCGGCCTCCCGCCGGGCCCGTTCGTCGGCGATGAGCCCGTGCGCCCAGCCAAGTCGCGCGTCCCAACCACTGGCACCGGCCACGTCCCGCGCTCCTCTCGCCGCCACCCCCGAAGGCATCCGGAAAGGCTCCCTGGAGGCCCCCGGAGACCACCCGTCGGTGCCTCGTCCGGCTGACCAGTCTGCCCCGTGGCCGCGCCGCCGGCCCGCCGGTGCCCCCGGCCGGGGTGGTCCCGTCGGCGCTGGGCCGAAACGCTTCCGCACCCCCGGCGCGCACCGGCGCACAGTGCGTGGAACGAGCGCCCCTCGGGTGTTTTTCACGCCCTACCGACGGCTTCGGGCTGCGTGAATGATGAGCGCGCCGCACAGGAACCAGGTGATCCGCACCCCTGCCCCCGGGCAGGCGGCCCTGCGGCGGAAGGAGCCCATGGTGTTGCTTCTCATCTCCCCGGACAGCGTCGAGGAGGCCCTCGACTGTGCGAAGGCCGCCGAACACCTCGACATCGTCGACGTCAAGAAGCCCGACGAGGGCTCGCTCGGCGCCAACTACCCCTGGGTCATCCGGGCGATCCGTGAGGCGGTCCCGGCCGCCAAGCCGGTCTCCGCCACCCTGGGCGACGTCCCGTTCAAGCCCGGCACGGTGGCCCAGGCCGCGCTCGGCGCGGTCGTCTCCGGCGCCACCTACATCAAGGTCGGGCTCTACGGCTGCACCACACCCGAGCAGGGGGTCGAGGTCATGCGCGGGGTCGTCCGGGCCGTGAAGGAGTACCGACCCGAGGCGCTCGTCGTCGCCTCCGGCTACGCCGACGCCCACCGGATCGGCTGCGTCAACCCGCTGGCGCTGCCCGACATCGCGGCCCGCTCCGGCGCGGACGCGGCCATGCTGGACACCGCCATCAAGGACGGGAGCCGGCTGTTCGACCACGTTCCGCCGGACACCTGCGCCGAGTTCGTCCGGCTGGCGCACGCGGCCGGGCTGCTGGCCGCCCTCGCGGGCAGCGTCAAAGAGGCCGACCTGGGCACGTTGACCGGCATCGGCACGGACATCGTGGGGGTGCGTGGCGCGGTCTGCGAGGGCGGCGACCGCGATGCAGGAAGGATTCAGCCCGGGCTGGTGGCCGCGTTCCGGGCCGAGATGGACCGGCAGGCCCGGGAGCACGCGGCCCGCGTCCCGGCCGCGAACTGACCACCGGCATGCCGAGCCCCGAACGCGCCCCCGGCCCCGGCGGCCTGGTCACCTCCGCACCCGCACCCGCACCCGCATCCGCACCCGCATCCGTCCCCGCCGCCGCATCCGATCGCAGCCCCGAAACCGTCCCCGAATCCGCCCCCCAACCCGGCCCCCTCGCGGAACCCACCTCCGCCCGCCGTTCCGCCCCCGGCCCCGCCGCCGTGCGCCGGCGCCCGGCCGCGCGGTTCGGCGTCGTCGACCCGGCCACCGGGAAGGTCTTCGACGAGGCCCCCGACCAGGGGGCCACCGAGTTGGACGCCGCCGTCGACCGCGCCCGCCTGGCCTGGCCCGGCTGGCGCGCCGACCCGGCCGCCCGGGCCGCCGCGCTGCGGGCGGCGGCCGGCGTCGTGGAGGCGGCCGGCGACGAACTCGCCCAGCTGCTCACCCGGGAACAGGGCAAGCCGCTGGCCGAGTCCGCAGCCGAGGTGGCCCGAACGGCGGCCCGGCTGCGCTACTTCGCCGACCTGGCCCCCCGGACCCGGCGGATCAGCGACGGCCGGCCCGTGCACAGCGAGGTCCGCTGGCGCTCCCTCGGGCCGGTCGCCGCGATCGTGCCGTGGAACTTTCCCCTCCAACTCGCGGCGGCGAAGTTCGCGCCCGCGCTGGCGGCCGGCAACACCGTGGTGCTCAAACCGTCCCCGTGCACGCCGCTCGCCACCCGGCGGCTCGGCGCGCTGCTCGACCGGGCCCTGCCCGCCGGCGTGTTGACCGTGGTCACCGGCCGAGAGCCGCTCGGCGCCCGGCTCGCCGGCCACCCGGGCATCCGCCATGTCACCTTCACCGGCTCGGTGGCCACCGGGCGGGCCGTCGCCGCGGCGGCCGCCGACTCGCTCGCCCGGGTCACCCTGGAGCTGGGTGGCAACGACGCCGCCGTGCTGCTGGACGACGTGGATGTGGACCGGATCGCGGACCGGCTGTTCTGGGCCGCGTTCCGCAACTGCGGGCAGGTCTGCGTGGCGGTCAAACGCGTCTACGCGCCGGCCCGGCGGCACGCCGAGGTCGTCGAGGCACTCGCGGGACGCGCCAGGGCCGTCGCCGTCGGGGCCGGCCTCGACCCCGGGACCCAACTGGGGCCGGTCAACAACGCCGCCCAGCTGGCCCGCGTCGAGCGGCTCACCCGGCGGGCCCTGGCGGACGGCGCCCGGGCGGCGGCCGGCGGGCACCGACTGGACCGTCCCGGCTACTTCTTCGCCCCCACCGTCCTCACCGACGTGCCGCCCGACAGCCCGGTGGTGACCGGGGAACAGTTCGGCCCCGTCCTGCCGGTGCTGCCCTACCGCGATCTCGACGAGGCCGTCGACGCGGCCAACAACACCGGCTACGGGCTGGGCGGTTCGGTCTGGGGCACCGACCTGGACCGGGCCGAGGCGGTGGCCGAACGGCTCGACTGCGGCACCGCCTGGATCAACCAGCACGCCGAGATGTCCCTCGCGCAACCCTTCGCCGGTGTGAAGGACAGTGGCGTGGGCGTCGCGGGCGGGCCGTGGGGCCTCTACGGCAACCTGCGGCCGTTCGTCGTGCACCGGCCGCGGGACGCGGGGTGCTGAGGTACCGGGCGGCCGTGCTGCGCTCGTACCAGGGCCCGTTCGCCGTCGAGGAGGTGACGCTGGCCGGGGCACCAGCCGCCGGCGAACTGCTGGTCGAGATCGCCGGCTGCGGGATGTGCGCGACCGATCTCGCGGTGCGACGCTCCGCCGGCCGTAGCCCGCTGCCGGCGGTGCTCGGCCACGAGGGGGCCGGCGTCGTGGTGCGGACCGGCGGCGGCCGGGACGGCGCGATCGGCGTCGGCGACCACGTGGTGCTGAGCTTCGACTCCTGCGGCCACTGCCGTGGCTGCCGGGCCGCGGCGCCCGCCTACTGCGACTCCTTCGCCGCCCTCAACCTCTTCGGCGGACGCCAGGACGACCCGCCGCGGCTCACCGACGCGACCGGCGGCGCGCTGGCGCCGCGGTGGTTCGGCCAGTCCTCGTTCGCCGAGTACGCGCTGGTCCCGGCCCGCAACGCGGTCCGGGTCGACCCGGCGCTCCCGGTCGAGCTGCTCGGGCCGCTCGGCTGCGGCTTCCTGACCGGCGCCGGCGCCGTGCTGAACACCTTCCGGGTCGGCCCGGGCGAGCCCCTCGTGGTGCTCGGCGCGGGGGCCGTGGGCCTGGCCGCCGTGCTGGCGGCCACCGCCGCCGGCGCGCTGACCGTGGCCGTGGACCGGCACCCGGAACGGCTGGCGCTGGCGGAACGGTTCGGCGCGGTCCCGCTGTCCGCCGAAACGGCCCTGCTGCCCGAGCGGATCCGTCGGCTGACCGACGGGGGCGCGCGGTACGCGCTGGACACCACGGCCGCGCCGTGGCTGGTCGACGCGGCGCTCCGGGCGCTGCGCCCGACCGGGACGCTGGGCCTGGTGGCCCGGTTCCACACCCCGCTGTCCCTCGCACCCGACACCCTGACCGGCGGCCGCGGTATCCGTCACATCTGCGAAGGAGACGCCGTGCCAAGCCTGTTGGTCCCGCAGCTGATCAGGCTGTGGCAGGTCGGCGACTTCCCCTTCGACCAACTGGTCCGCACCTACCCGCTCGCCGACATCAACGAGGCCGAACGCGACTGCGCCGCGGGCCGGGTGGTCAAACCCGTCCTGCTCCCGGAGCGCACCGGTGGATGACCGCGGCGCGCGGCACCCCCTTCGCGCGCCGCCCCCGGACCCGAGCGCCGTCCCCCGGAACCCGCTGGCCCTCGAACCCGTGCGCCGCCCCGAACCCCCGGCGGGCCGACGCCCGCCAGCCCCGCCCACCACCCCCGTGGACAACCGTCAACACCCTCGCAACGGAGACAGCATGGTCAACACGACGCAGCGCCCCCCCGACCTGGAAGGCGTGGACGGAGGGGTCGGCCTCACCGCCCTCCTGGTCGCCGCGGCCCGGGCGATCGAGACCCACCGCCACGACAGCCTGGCCCGCGACGTCTACGCGGAACACTTCGTGCGCGCCGCCCCGGCCTGCGCGGCCTGGCCGGTGCGCATCCAGCAGGTGCCGGACGGGGACGGCAACCCGCTGTGGGGCCGGTTCGCCCGCTACTTCGGCCTGCGGACCCGGGTGCTCGACGACTTCCTGCTCCGGTCGGTCGGCGCCGGCGCCCGCCAAGTGGTGCTGCTGGGCGCCGGGTTGGACACCCGCGCCTTCCGCCTCGACTGGCCGTCCGACCGGGTGGTCTTCGAGATAGACCGGGCCGGTGTGCTCGCCTTCAAGCAGCAGGTGCTCGCCGACCTGCCGGCCACCCCGAAGGTCGCCCGGGTCACCGTCCCGGTCGACCTGCGCGGCGACTGGGTCACCGCGCTCACCGCCGCCGGCTTCGACCCGACCGAGCCGAGCGTGTGGCTCGCCGAGGGGCTGCTCTTCTACCTGCCGAGCACCGCCGAAACCCGGCTGATCGAGACGGTCGACGCCCTGACCACGGCGGGCAGCGCGCTGGCCTTCGAGGTCAAGCTGGAGAAGGACCTGCTGGCCTACCGGGACAGCGCGACCTACACGGCGACCCGTGCACAGATCGGCATCGACCTGCTCGCTCTCTTCGACCGCGGGCCGCGCCCCGACTCCGTCGGTGCCCTGACGGCCAGGGGCTGGTCCACCAGGACGCACACCCCCTTCGAGTTCACCCGGCGGCACGGACGTGGCCCGCTCCCCGAGCCCAACGACGCGCTGGAGGGCAACCGTTGGGTGTTCGCCCACAAGCCCAGGCCCTGAACCGGGACCACCCGCGGCCCTGACGGGGGCGATCCTTCGCCCTGACGGGGGCGTCGCCGCCGGCGCGCCGGCTACTCGCCGCGCGCGCCCGCGGGGACGCGCCCCCCGGGGCCACCGCGCCCCCCGCGCACGCGCGGCCAGCGCACGCCGCCGCGCCCGGGCGCCGGCGCGGCCCGTCGCGTCAGCCCGACCCCCAGCAGCACCACCGCCATCCCCAGCACCACCCGCGCGCTCAGCTCCTCGCCGAGCAGCAGCACCCCGAGCAGCACCGAGACCACCGGCAGCAGATACCCGACCACGGCCGCGTTGGTGGCGCCCTCGTCGTTGATGATCCGGCAGGTGAGGTGGAAGGTGACCGCGGTGCAGAAGACGCCGAGCACCAGCGCCGCGACCACCACCAACGGGCCGGGGTCGACCGGCGCCAGGCCGCCGCCGACCGGCAGCGCGACCGCCGTCAGGCCGCTGGCGGCGACCAGTTGGGCGGCGGACAGCGAGAGGGTGGGCGTGCCCCGGCGGACCAGGGTGCGCCCCAGGTAGTGGAACGCGACGGCGTAGCTGGCCGCGGCCCCGAGGATGGCGACCGCGCCCCACCCGGTGGCCGCGCCCGACTGCCAGGGCGCGAAGACCAGGACGGTGCCGGCGAAGCCGAGCAGCAGGCCGGCCAGCCGGGCGGGTCCCGGGCGGGACTCGGAGCCGAGCGCCAGGCCCAGGGCGATCGACCAGAGCGGCGTGGTGGCGTTCAGCACGCCGGCCATCCCCGAGTCGACCGTCTGCTGACCCACGCTGAACAGCGCGAACGGCAGCGCGTTGCAGAAGAAGGCCGCGACGGTGAGCTGCCGCCAGACGGTCCGGCCCCGGGGCAGCCGGTGCCCGCGCGCCCGGCAGGCCACCACCAGCACCAGCGCGCCCAGCACGCAGCGCGTGAACGTCACCTGGAGCGGGGCGAGTTCGCGCAGGACGATGTCGATCCAGAGGAAGGTCGAGCCCCACAGCGCGGCGAGCACGGCCACCCGCGCCCAGCCCCGCGGACCCGGTGTGCTGGCGGTCACGCGCGTCTCCGTTCGTCCGGTCGTTCCCGGCCCGGTGTTGACCCGGGCCCGACCCTTCGACGGTGCCCCAGCGGTCCGTTGAGAACAAGCGAAGAGTTCTACGCACTCCGTTAAGCTGTGCTACATGCTCGATGTGCGGCGCCTCCAGGTCCTGCGCGCGGTGGTCGCCAGCGGCACGGTCACCGCCGCCGCGGCCCACCTCGGCTACACCCCGTCCGCCGTCAGCCAGCAGATCGCGGCGCTGGAACGGCAGGCCGGCACCGCGCTGTTGGAACGGGTCGGCCGCGGGGTGCGGCCCACCGCGGCGGGGCTGCTCCTCGCCGAACACGCGGCGCTGATCGGCGCGGCCGTCTCCCGCGCGGAGTCCGCCCTGGCCGACCTGACGGCCGGCCGCACCGGCCAGCTGGCCGTCCGCTACTTCGCCACGGCGGGCGCCACCCTGGTGGCCCCCGCGCTGGCCCGGCTCCGCGCCGCCCACCCCGGCGTCCGCGCCGACCTCCAACTCGCCGACCCGGCCGACCCGCTGCGGGAGATCCGCCGGGGCCAGGCCCACCTGGCCGTGCTGGTGCACCCGCCGACCCGGCCGCCCGACCCGGGCGTTCGCCTCGTCCACCTGCTCGACGACCCGTACGCGGCGGTGCTGCCCGCCGGCCATCCGCTCGCCGAGACGGAGCGGGTCGAACTGGGCGCGCTGGCCACCGAACCGTGGGTCGGCAGCGAACCGCCGGGCCCCTGCCTGCAACCGGTCATCGACTCCTGCGCCGCCGCCGGCTTCAGCCCCGACTTCGTGGTCCAGAGCGAGGACTACGCCACGGCCCAGGGCTTCGTCGCGGCCGGCCTCGGCGTCGGCCTGATGCCCCGCCTCGGCCTGCGCACCCCCCACCCCGGCGTGGTCATCCGCCCCGTCCACAACCCCGAACCGATCCGCACCATCTCCGCCGCCGTCCGCGACCCCACCCCCGACCAACCGCCCCTGCGCACCCTCCTCCACGCCCTCCACACCACCGCCACCACCGGCTGACCCGCGCCAGCCCCCGCTCCTGCCGCTCGTCCCGCGGCCACGCCCGCTCGCGGCCAGCGGCCGGTTCCCTCGCCGCACCGCGGAGGCACCAGGCCGGTCCCGGGAGCGCCATATCGCGAGTAACGAGGTCTGCTGATCGGCATTCCCTGGACTGGGGACAGGGCGCTGGCACCTACCAGCCAGCAGGAGGGGTGAGGCGCGGTTCGACCTGGCGTACCTCGACGCAGACGCCCAGCGAGGGATCGGGGGGTGCGACGCCGACCGTGAAACGCCTGTTTGGAAACCGCGCCTGCAACTTGGCCTGCCATGGCTCGGACAGCAGGGATACCAGGGCGAGTTCGGCTTCCTGGCTCGCGGCGAGGGGCTCTCGCCAGTGGGAGAAGAGGTAGGGGATCTCGAAGTAGTTGAAATTGTTGACGAAGCTTTCCCACTCGGTCTGGGAACGCCCGGGCGCTTCGCGTGAGATGCGCTCGTCGACCAGGCGAGCCAGCTCCGCCTCGCCGTACCCGTCGAGATCGACGAACGCCGCGCCTCGCACCTCCAGGATGGGCGGCCAATAGAGCCAGTGATAGGGGATTGCCTCTACCACGGCGCCGAGCTTCGAGAGCCACTCCAGGGGAGCTGTGGCGTCGGTCTCGGGGTGGGCTGCCCGGAGGATGTCGAGGGGGTCGGGTGTTGTCTCCACGTGTGGCGCTCCTCAGTAGCCCAACGGTAGGTTCTCGCCTGTCGCGGGTTCGCCCCGACCTCCCCCGGTGGGGTAGTAGATCGGCGGATTCACCGGACCGTGAGGTCTACCTGTACCACGGAATCTGGGACCGACCTGCCATCCATTTGGGCTTCGAGGCTCCTCAAGCCAGGTCTGGTACCGGATGACGCGGCCACTGGCGTCGCGTTCGAAGACGGTGTGACTCCCGGTGGCATTGGGATCTCGCTGAAGATGTTGCGCCCGCGGCTTCTTACCGGGCGGAGGATGGGCCGCCAGCCCCAACGGATCGGTCCCGTAGAGCGGGTTGTCGACGTAAGCGTAGGCGTTGGGGCCGGGCTCCAGACCGATCGGGTCTGGGGTGGCGTACCGCCCGATGAGCGGGTCATAGTGGCGATGGAAGTTGTCATGCCAACCGGTTTCTGGGTCGGCATACTGCCCTGGGAAGCGGAGCGGTGTATCGGTTCGGCCGTTGTCGTGATCGCCGGAGCTTGAGATGCCCCATAGTGTGGCCTTTCGCCTCCAGGCGGTTCTCCCCGCCTCGTCGACGAGTTCCTCGGGGGTCCCGACCAGATCCGTGATAATGGCGAAGAAGCGATGGTCAATCTCTGACTGTGGGGCGTACTCGCTCTGCGCGAGGGGCTGAAGACCGTCGTAGTCCCAGGTGAGGGTTCTCGTCCCGCTGTTCTTGGGGCCCCGCGCCCTGGTCTGCTCGACCAGCGTGCTGTCCTGCCAGGTGAAGATGACCTGTTCCTCGATCTTACCCTCGGAGTTCAGCCGTTCCTTGGCAATACGTCGCCCAAGCGGATCGTAGCGGTATCGCCACACGACACCCTTCGGGGTGACGACCTGTGTCAGCCGGTCCTCCGCGTTCCACGTGTAGCGCCAGGTGTCGGGACGTTTGGAGAGCCGGAGTTTCTGGCGTACGACGACGCGTCCGGCACCGTCGTATTCATAGCGCAGGCGACCCGCTCGTGTTAACCGGGAACCTTCATAGAAACGTTGCCCATGAGCTTCCGGTTCACTGCCGAAGGACCAACGGGCGGCGATCTGGTTGCCAACGGCGTCGTACGTGTACGCCTCACCACCGGTCGGTGCGTGGACGGCCGTGATGCGGCCTACTGAATCGAGTTCGAGTTGTGTGGTGTGGCCGCCATGATCATCGCGAGCGACCAGATGGTGATCACTTCGATAGGCGAAGGACCTTTGCCACACGTCTTGTTGACTGAGCGAAAGACGTTGGCTGGTCAGCCGCCCGGCGGTGTCCCAGTCAAGCGTCAGGTCGAGTTCGGACCCGATCCGGCGTCCAACCTCACGCCCGAGAACGTCACGTTCGAACGTCATGCGGTGTTCGGCCGTCTCAAGAGCCGCGAGGTGACCTGCTCCGTTGTAGCGCTTCGTGCTCAGGTGGCCCGAAGGCGTGACGCGGGAGACAGGACGGCCCAACTCGTCATAGGTGATCTTGAGCGCCCGCCCGTTCACCGTCTCATCTGTGACCCGTCCCGCCCGATCACGTTTGATGACCAGCGTGCATTCACGGTGGTCGGCGCGGACGACGCGTCCTTGCCGATCGTAGGTGTAGCGAGTGGTCTCACCATCGCAGTGCTTGGCGATCATGTTGCCCAGTGGGTCACGGTCGAACGTGACAGTTTGACCGTGGCCGTTCACCCGCTCCGCCAGCTGCCCAGCAGGATCGTATCGGTAGGAAACACTGCGGCTGTCGAAATCAGTCTCCGTCGTCAAACGACCAGCGGCGTCGTACGTGTAATTCCACGTGGATCCCTTCGGGTTGACCACTCCTGTCAGTCGCAGCTCGGTATCCCGGGCGAACTCGTAGCGCGAACCATCTGGATCTGTCTTGGCGACAGGGAGATCGAAGGGGCCGTACTCGAATTTTGTGACAGCGCCGTTCGCATTGCTGTGGCTGAGCAGATTCCCCTCTGCGTCCCAGGTGTGGATCTCGGTTCCGCCGAGCGGGTCAGTGCGTCGGGTCGGCCACCCCTCCCGGGTGTACTCCATGCTTTCTGTCTGGCCCAGTGGACCAATGGCCTTCGTCACGCGGCCCGAATGATCACGCGTGAAGTTTGTTCTCGCTTCGTTGGGGTCAATGACGGCTATGGCCAGTCCTGCCGCGTTGTTGCGAAACCGAGTTCTCTGCCCAAGGGCGTCGATGGTCTCCGTGAGTGCTCCGTGGAAGTCGTAGGCGTAACGAGTACGGCTTCCCATCGGGTCGACAAGGATCGTGCGGTTACCACGTTCGTCAAATGCCTGCCGCCAGACGACCTCGTCCGGCTCTCGCACTTCGGTGGGCAGTCCAAGCAGGTTGTATTCGGTATGGATTTCGCTGCCGTCTGGGCGGGTGATGGTGGTGAGGTCGCCGTGTTGGTTGTAGGTGTAGTGGGTGGTGTGGCCGAGGGGGTTGGTGGTGGTGAGGGTGTGGTCGTAGCGGTCCCAGGTGTGGGTGGTGGTGTGGCCGA
>NZ_JAVREO010000029.1:0-54458 GCF_031845445.1 Streptomyces chisholmiae
CCGTGGCGCGGGTCAGGGCAGGTTCCTCGCCATCACGATCCGCTGGATCTGGTTGGTGCCCTCGTAGATCTGGGTGATCTTGGCGTCGCGGTGGGGACTGCTGGCCGGCGGGCCGGGATTCACTGCACCGCAGGTCAAGGCGGTGGCGAAGCGGTGTTCTGCTGCGTTACCCCGTGCTCCTCCGTGTTACGCGGGGGAGCGTGTCTCCCAAAAATCTCCCACCGAACCCCCGTCTGACCTCAGTAGAAGACGATCCGCGCCACGGTCACGGTCAGCACGCCGCGGCTGACGTAGTACCGCACCGCGACCCCGGCCACCGTCGCGTCCCGCCGGTCACGCTCGCCCCCGATCGGTGCCGAGCCGCAGCCGTAGGGGTCGGCCGCCAGGTCGCGCATCGCGCCGTCGAAGCGGGCGCGTAGCTCGGGCGACATGGCCTTCCGCGACGCCGCCGCCGCGGGGGCGTACTCGATCCGGTAGCTCACGCGGCGCCCGCGGCCTCGTCGTCCGCCGGCACGCAGCCGCCGTGGTCGCCGCGCTCCAGCCGCCGGAACACGTCCTCGTCCTCCGCGTCCGCCGCCGTGCCGCGGAGCGCCCAGCGGGCCAGCACGCCCACCAGCTCGGGGGCCGGCGTCGTCTCGGCCTCGCGCGTGAACTCGTCGCGCTCCTCGGCCGGCAGCGTCTCGCGCACGGCCGCGATCGTCCCGGGCAGCTCGACCAGCTCGCCGTTCACGTGGGTCTTCAGCATCGGGTGCATGGGGCCACGGTAGCGGCGATGCACCCAGATCGGGACGACGCGGGCCACAGGCTCGGACACGGCGGGCTCCTCAGGGAGACGACGGGAGCAGCAGTAGACCACGCATGGCGAGAGACTGAACACGCAGGGGCAGTATCGAGACATGCGGTCGGGGTGGTTCACCGTGATCCGGATCGAAGCGGAGACACCTCCTCGGCGCGAGATTGCGCCGCGGGCACCGGCAGAGTGAGCTTCAGTGATCAGAGCAGGCCAGCGCACCCACCCCCGAGCGCGCCGCCTTCGTAGCCCAACAACCGCAGGCGCTGGCCGATACCCAGTGGACCGAGGTTCGACCACCGCTCGAAATCGCCCCGTTGCCGCCCCGGCCCCCGCTACGCCAGCCTCAGGCCCGCACTGGCAGCCCACCAACGGGAGACGCGTTGAACGACATCGACGAACTGGACGACCTACCCGACGAGATCGCCATGCCCGCCCACCTCTTCGAGCGCCTGCTCCACAGGTTCAGCCAAGAGGACGCCATCGACCTGGCCGACAGCTACCAGAAGGGCAGCCTGGCCGTCCCCGAAGCAGACTTCGCCGAACTCTTCGCCTGGGCATGGGAAGAGCGCCCCAGCATCGCCATGCGCCTCCTAGCCGACCTGCTGAGCGGCGCGAACCAACACCTCGCCGACGACGGCGAGATCACCCTCGACCAGCTCCTCGACGGCCTGCGCTACGCCCTCCACCGCACCAAGCACGCCCGCGAAGCCGAGTACGACAGCATCCGCAGCAGAGCCGAAGTCGAAGTCCCCGCCCTGCTGGCGGGCGACGACGGCTGACCCGGCGCCCACCCCTGTCTGGTCTTCGCCCGGCGCATTCGGCCGCCCGGCCGTGCGCCCCATAGGTTCACCGCCCGTCAACCAAGGAGGGGTGGTCATGTCAGACCTGTGCGCCCAGCGGCGGTGCAACATATGGGCGCTCGACAAACTGAGAGCATCGATGGCGGCGGGAACTCCCAGTCGCGCCGACTTGGAGCCACCAGAGGTGCCGGAAGTGAGCTACGTCTTCACCCTCGGCCTCGTCGCCGCTGGAGTGTTGGCCGCAGCCCAGGGCGGCGCTCTGATCGTGCTCGGCATCCTGCTGATTGCTGCCGGAGGTTTCGTCGCCGTCGGACTGAAGAGCCAGGTAGATGAAGCCAGGGCCGCCCGCGCCGAATGGGAGGCGTCCCGCTGGTGTGTGGCCTGCGACCGGCGGCTCCCGCCCGGCTGGCGGCCTCCGACCGAAGCCGCGTAGGCACGAGAGCGCCCCCGACCCAGGCCAGTTGGGTCGGGGGCGCTGGCTCTCGGTCAGGCTACGACTGCGGCAGCACGGCGATCAGCCGCTCGAACCGATCAGCGAACACCCGCAGCGCCGCCAACTGCGCGACCGCCTCGTCGCGGCTCAGCGACATCCCGCTGCCGTCCACCGACAGCTGGACCTCCGGCCGTTCCACGAAGTCGTCGTCGACCGCGATCCGGGCCGACACCGTGCCGTCCAACCAGCCAACCGGCATCGCCAGGGTCACCCGCTCCGACTCGTGCACCGTCGGGAACCGATCGCCATGCTCACCACACCACGAGTAGTGCGGCGTCGGAGCGACTGGGGGCGCACCGTGCGAAGGGGTGCGAAGGTCAGCTACAGTCATCGTTGAGACACCTCTCTCTTGAGGTCACATTGATCAGCGGGCCACACACCCGCTCGGTCATCCGGTGGACGGCAATCCACCGGTCTTACGGCGCCCGAGGCATCCCAACCGCCTCGGGCGTTCGTGCTACCTGAAGACGTTAGTCGATCATCGGCACCGCCTCTGACGTGCGAAGATGTGCGAAGTGGTGCACCTCGTCCCCGGATCCGCCACACCTCTTCTATCGCCCTAACTTCCTGACCTGCGATCAGACAGTCAGGAAGTCCTCGCAGGCGTGTCCCCTCGTACCACCAGCAGCCGGGACGCCAGTGACGGACGCCACATTCTTCCCTCGTAGGTCCCCCCGCTCGGAGAGGGGATGACGGCTTCAACCGGCCACCCCGCGATGTCTGTTGACGGCCAGAACGCTACCCGAAGGATGCGGGCCGATAGGGCGCATCAGTCGCCCCGCTCGGCCAAACAGGCTGAATCTCGATTGGACCAAGATTGGACCAGAAAAGGACCCTGACCTGCACTTTCCCAGAGGAAAGCGGATTCTCCATCCAGGTGAGGCCCAGCCCCAGGTTGCACCCAGTGACCCTGCGTGGGGTTGCGCGACGCCGACTGAACCGAGGCGAGGCGAAGAGGCTGTCCGATGAACTCTGGCCGAAACCCCGCCCCATCACCCGCCCGCCTCGAACCGCAGACGAGCCAGATGCGCAGGGCCCTGGCCGAGTAGCCCCACCAGGGCCTGGGTCAGGGTGACGAGGCACGTTGCGACACGAAGAGGCCGGCCCCGTCCCGGTGGACGAGCACCCCTTCCCGGACCAGGGTGACCGTCGCCAGTTCGGCCGTGCTCAAGCTGACGCCGACCGCCGCCGCCATCACCTCACGGCTGGGCGTCTTCTGGCCGGGTCTCCATCGTGCGGAACGGATCTCCTGCCGGATCAGCTCGGCGAGGGCGTCGGCCTTCCCGCGCTTGATCGCGGCGAGACTGGGCCAGTTGTCGCCCAGCTGGGCGGTCTCGAAGTTGTCGCGACCGTTGTGGGCCGGCCGCTCGGACTTGATGGCGGCGACTTCGGCCACGGAGGCAGCCGAGCGGGAGGCGAACCACTCGACCTCCCGACGGGAGACCTGCCGACTCCAGGGACTGAGCTGCTTGTGCTCCTTCCAGCGCTGGTCGGGGTTCTTGCTGATGCCGACGTAGAGCAGTCGGTCGCACTCGCCGTAGAAGCGGTAGAGCGCGGTGCGCTCGGGGGTTCTTGGCATGGCGTCCTTTCGGGCAGGGAGCCGCGCCACGCTCCGTGTGGAGCGGGTGACACCAAGACAGTAACGGCTTAATCGCATTCGTATCAAGCAGTTGTGTGAATCCGGGCAGAACTCAGCCCTCCACCCATGGGCGGAGGGCCGGTGATGGCGCTGGTCAGTCCGCTGTGATGCTGTAGCTCGCCTTGTAGATGTGCCCCGGCTTCACCAGGAGGGTGACCTCGATCGGGCGCCGGTTGTCGCTGAAGACGACACGGAAGAGATCCAGGACAGGGATCTCCCCGGGAAGTTCGAGGAGCAGGTACTCCTCCGTTGTGGCGAAGCGCGTTCCCCAGATGTCATCCTGGCCGCGCGTGGGGTACCCCATCTGCTCCAGCAGCGCCGGGGACCCGCCGGGAATCCTGCGCCGGTCGGCCAGACGAGTTCCGTGTGCCAACTCCAGCGGGTAGTACGACCACACGACCTCGGCTGGCGAGTTGTCCAGCAGCCCGATGCGCTTCCTCAGCTGTGCGCGCCCGTCCTCTTCCAGGCCGAACACCTCGCGGACTCGCCGCGGCGGGACAACCTCAGCGACCTCCAGGATGCGGTTGCTGCCCTTCTGGGAGCGCTTCTCAGCTTCGCTGATCCACGAGTACGGCTCCCCGGGGCCCGACGGCGCCATCAAGGACGCCGGGGCGATCTCCAGCGGCGCCTTGTCTCGGACGAACACTCCCTGGCCGGGGTGGCCAACCAGGAATCCCTCCGTCTTGAGCTTCTTCAGGGCCCGCTGGACGGTCACGTTCGACGTGCTGAACTGCCGGCACAACTGCTCCGTCGTGGGGAGCCGTCGGCCGGGCTCCCACTCACCCGACATGACGAGGCGGCGGATCTCGTGAGCGATGGTGTCTGCGATCGGGCGCGGGTCGGCCCGCTCCTCGGGGGTGGTCACTGAACCTCCAGTTCGTAGCGGAGGCGGCGCGGGGCCTTCATGACCATGAGCGATGCCTCAACGGGTGTGTGGTCGGAGTAGGTGGTGCGGGTGAGCGTGAGGACGGGCGAGCCGGCGGTCAGCCCGAGCAGCTCCCTCTCCTGGTCCGTGGCGGCGCGCATCTCGATGTCCTCGGTAACGCGGGTGGCTCGGTAGCCGAGTTCGGCGAGGGCGGTCGGCGCCCCGCCTCGAATCTTCTTCGGGCTGGCCAGCGCGGTGCCGGCGGCGATGCGGGCAGGGTAGTGCGAGCTGGCGAGTTCGATCGGCTCGTCGTCGAGGAGGATCAGTCGGCGGCGGACCACCATGCTTTCGCTGCTGGTCAGGCACAGCAGCGCCGCGACCTTCGAGGGGCCGACGACCTCGTCAACGCCGAGTAGCCGTTGCGTGCTCCGCCCCGGGGCCGCGCTGGTCCACGGGTCGCTCTCTCCGGGCGCACGGGGGTGCAGGTACGTCGTTGATGACGTGGTCCACTTCTCGGCCATTGTGTCTCCCGTTCATCTACGGCGGTCTGCGTCCTGACCTCAACCTTAAGACCTTGATGCGCCAAGAAACCGGCCACGCTGAGCACTGGCACGGCTCGACGTGCTTGATACCTAGATACTTATGCGCTTACAGTTCTCCACGAACGCGAAGCCTGCGATTGGAGTCCTGATGCTGCGTGTGAAGGAGGTCGCCGACCGCCTGAGAGTCCACCCCGCCACCGTCTACCGGTGGATCAACGACGGCCACCTCCCGGCCGTGCGTTACGGCCGGCCCGTGGTGGCCGGAGCCGCCCGGCGCGGCGGAGGAGCGATCCGCGTGCCCGAGGAGGCGCTGGCCGAGTTCGCTGCCCCTGACGCCGCCCCGGTGTTGGCGGCTTGAGAGGAGTCGCATGTTCGGGAGGTTGAGGCGCTCGGCGCGGGATCCGTACTCGGATCCGGTTGGTCGGGAGTCACGCGAGAAGGGCTGGTGTGTCGACTGCCGTACCAGCGTCGACGACGAGTTCTTCATGGTGCACGACTCGGTGTGGGCCAAGGCCCGCATGAAGGACCTCGGCGGGTTCCTGTGCATCGGCTGCCTGGAGAAGCGACTCAGCCGCCGACTGCGGCCGGCCGACTTCACGGACTGCCCGATGAACAAGCCCGACTTCACCTACCTGGACGGCCGGCCCGTCCCGAAGTCCCGGCGGCTGCGGAGCCGGCTGGGCTTCTGAAGCAAGGCGGCCCTCGCGGAGCGGCTACTCCGCGAGGGCCTGGTGATCGACCCACGTTTCTCGCAGAGAGTTGAAGGAGATCGAGATGAAGCGTAGTGGAAGCGCGCTGTTCGACGGTGACGCGGCGGCCAGCAGTGAGCTGGTTCGGCACCGCCGGGCCCGGACTTCGGTGGGGGACGCGAACGACGCGTTCCGTGTCCGGCTGTTGACGGACTGGCTGGCCGTGCAGGGTGACCTGGATGGGGAGGTCGCGATCCTGGCTGCGGCGCAGCGGTACGACAACACCTACCCCGGCGAGCCGTCGCTGGTCGACGAGCTGGCCGCCGCCGTCGAGGGTGACGAGTGGGTGCGGGCCGCATGAGCGCGCGGCAGGCGTGGGCCGAGGCGTGGCCGGAGGGCGTGGTCACCCGGTATGCGGCGGTGGCGGCGCCGGATGGTTGGCGGCAGCGTGCGGCTGAGGAGGCGGACGCGGCCCGGCTGTGGACTGGCCTCGACGGCGGCGTGCTGTCGGGCCGGGAGTTGGCCGACCTGGTGACCAGGACCCGCGAGCACCTGACCCGTGAGGGCTGGGAGCCGGTGCCGTTCGAGGGCATCGTGGGCGCGCTGATGGACGTGTCGGGCGGCGACTTGGCGTTGTGGTCGGGGGCCGAGCGGCTGCTGGAGCTGGTGTTGGCGGCTCGTGCCGCGGGGGCTGTGCGGGGTGTGGATCTGGACGCGTGGGAGCGCCGGACGGGTCGCACCTGGGCGCAGGTCGAGGAGCTGCTCACTCTGGGCGCGCAGTTCGCTCGGGAGCACGGCCCGCAGGGTGGTGTGCGGTGACGCCGGAGGAGTCCGCCGAGGCGGCGGCGGAGGCCGCGCGGCTCGCGGAGGAGCAGCGGCGTCGGATCGAGGCCGGGTTGCGGGAGCACGCCGCCGAGATGGCAGCCACCACCTCGCCGCTGAAGAAGACCACGTGACCGCGCAGTTGCCGTCGGAGCATCTGGCGGAGTCGGAGCAGCACCGGACGGATGGGCTGGCTGCGGCCGGCGACCGGGCCCGTGAGGCCCACACCCACCTGCGGCAGACCGCCGCAACCCACATCTGAGGAGGCTCCACGGCGGAGACCGTGGTGCAGGCCGGCGAGGTCAAGGGGGGCGTCAAGGGGGGCCCGAGCATCGGTGGCAACAACTACGGCGTCGCGATCACCGAGCACCACGGCCCGATCCACACGGGGACCGGCTCCATCACCACCGACAGCTGACCGCCTGGCGGTAGCCCGTCCGCCCCGGACCAGTGCCGGGGTGGGTGGAGATCCGCCAGAGCTGGATCACGGACCACGACTACCTGAGGACTGATCATGCGCATGACATTGGATGGGCGGTGGGCGCGGGCCCGCACCGTCGCGGACCTGGCCGGGCTGACGGCCGACTGGCTGGAGGGTCGCCTGCCTGGCGGCCACCCCGGTGGCTACGACCGACCCGACGAGGAGACCGCCGACCTGGTCCCGGACCTGGTGCGGCTCAACCGGGCCGGGTACGCCACCGACTGCTCGCAGCCCGGCGAGTCCGGTCCCGGCTACGACGGTGCCCACTGGGAGCAGCGGTCCGCCGTGGACGGCTGGGTCGAGCCTGGCGAGCAGTTGGACCGGATCGTGTCCGCCGCGTCGGCGGCCGGACTGCTGGTTATCCAGCAGTCCCACTCCACCGGTCGCCTGCGGCGCGGCCCGTCCCCGCTCCGAGGGGTGCCGGTCACGCGCCGTGCGGGGCGCGACCGCACTTGGTTCGCCCGCCGGCTCACCGATGGCGACCTGCGGAGGTCGCTGCGGGGTCTGCACCGCGAGGCATACCGGGCTCTGGACCGGGCCGTGTACCTGACCGTGGTCGACCCCGCGTGGGGCCGGGCCGACCGGCTGTGGCACGTGCTCGACAAGGCAGTGCGGTGATGCTGCTCACCTACTTCTGGACCGCCGACCTGGAGTGCCCCGGCCATGCTCTCGGCCCCGCGCGGGGAGTGCTGGACGCGCCCGCCGGCCTCGGCAGGTCCGACCTGACCGTCACCATCGCCCAGTACCTCGCGGCCGAGAACGGCATCAGCGACCCCGACGAGATCTACATCCACAACCTCCGCTTCAGCGCCGCCTGACGGCCCCCACTCACGGAAGGAACTCCCTCATGTCCACTACCGATCTGGCCCGGCTGGCTGGTGCGGTGGCGACCCGGCTGGACGCCGTGCACGCGGTGATGCTGCCGCTGGTGGTGCTGCTGGCGACGGCCATGGCCGTGGTCGCCGTCCCCGTCGTCGCGAGCGGCGGCGCCCTGATCGTGCTCCGGCGCGGCGTGCGCGGCGCCTCCAACTGGCAGCCCCGCCGGGGCCGTCGGGCGGGAGGTGCGTCGTGAGCTGGGCCGAAGAGCGCCGCGCCGACCGCGCGGCCGAAGCCGAACAGAAGCGCCTCGACGCCGCCGCTCGTGCCCAGCGCGAGCAGGACGCCATCGACCGCGCCGAAGAACGAGAGCGCCAGAAGCAGGAAGCCAAGGACGAGCAGAAGCGCAAAAAGGAAGCCGCCCGCCGCACCCGCAAGGGACAGAAGCGGGCCGCCCGCCGCGCCCGCTGGGGCCGGATCGCGCGCTGGCTGAACGCCAACCCGGTCACTCTGTTCGTCGGCTACGTCATGGTCGCCTCCGTGGTGCCGGCCATCTTCTCCCAGGTGTCCGCCCTCTCCCATGCCGGCGTCTGGGTGCTCCTCGCGGTGCTGCTGGCGTCCATGCTCGAAGGCGGTGCCTGGGCGCTCACCTTCATGGGCAAGCAGGCCGAGGACGCTGGACGCCCGACCGCCCGCTACCGGATCGCCGCCTGGGGCGCCGCCGCAGTCGCGGCCGGCATCCAGGTGTGGCACTGGATCGCCATCGCCCCGCTGTGGGTCGCCGTGACATTCGGCCTCTCGTCGCTGTTCGCCCTGTACCTGTGGGACCTCAAGACCCACGGCTCGCACGGGCTGACGAAGGAGCAGCGGCAGGAGCGGAAGGAGCGCGCCCGGCAGGAGGGCGAGCGTCGCCGCCGCTTCCCCGAGGTGTGGAGCCGGTACGAGGACATCCTCGCCGCCCGCCCGCATGGCGCCGTCGACCCCGAGAAGGTGTGGGCCGAGGCGTGGTTCGACGCCCACGGCGCCGAGCTGTCCCAGACCGAGGAGACGATCTCCCGACGCCTCGATGCGGTGACGGCAGTCGAGCAGGTGCTCGCGGAGGCCGAGCGGACGCCCGAGTCGGTGGCGGTCGACCGATTCCTCTCCGAGCTGTTCTCCCCCCAAGGGAAGGGCGATCCGGGCGAGGGAGGTACCCCCCTCCGCGCCCCCTCTGGGGGGCCACCGAAAGGGAGCCCTGAGGGGGCTACACCCCTTGGGGGGAAAGGGAAGCGGGCCTCTCGGGCCGCTTCAGAATCGGGCTCCGCTAAGGCGCCCACGAAGGCGGACCTGGAGAAGGTGCGGCGCCTCGCCGATGCCCTCGGCGACGCACGCAAGCTCTCCCTCCGCAACGTGCGAGAGGTGATCGGTGGCGGCCGGAACGAGTACGCGGTCCGCGTCCGTGACGCGGTGAAGAAGGAGAGGGGAGTCAAGTGACCACCCAGACGATCGAGACTGTCGAGCCCACGAACGTCGTGCGCCTCAACGACCGCCGTCCGGCGATGCCGGCGGACACGAGCGTCGGCACCATCCGGCTGCCGGACGCGCCGCCGGTCGAGCAGGCGCCGGACGCCGACGGCCGGCCGTCGGGGTGGGCCCGGACCCTGGAAGTCGGCGGTCGGGCGTGGGGTCACACCACGTCGGCCGCGCGCCTCACCGCCCTTGGCGTCGGTACCACCGTCAGCCGCGTCTGGGAGTACGAGACCGCGGGTGAGGTGACGGACCAGATCCGCAGCCTGCGCGCCGAGCGCCGCACTGCCGACCCGGAGCGCCGCCGGGAGCTGGACGAGGAGATCGTGAAGCTGCGGGAGCGGCGGCACCAGGTGGCCTACGCCCGGCACCGGGAGCACGCCACCCTGGCCGGGGCCGGCCTCGGCGGGGCGGCGGTGCTCGCCCTGATCGTCGCCACCGTCATGGTCGGGCTGGTCGTCCCGGCTGTGTCCGCAGGTATCACCGGCGGCGCTGCCTACCTCGCCGGCCGCCGGGAGCAGAAGCGCCGCGACAGCACGGTGCAGCTCGGCGGCGCGGCCGGCGGGGATGGCTCCGGCGGCGGGCCGCGCAGGCCCCAACTGCCCACCGGCGGGGACGGGGGCGACGGTTCTGACGACGAGCGGCCGGCTTCGGTCGACGGCGTCTACACCCCCGCGGCTCTCGGAGAGGGCGCGCCGTTCCCGATCGCGCGCGCTACCACCGTGGACCAGGCAGCCGAGTGCATCCTGCGGGCTCTGCTCAAGGAGAGCATTCCCGTCGGCGACGTGTCCGAGGTCGAGCGCAAGCCCTGGGGCTGGCAGTGCATCGTGCGCGTCACCGAGGGCACCCCCGCCGCCATCATCAAGGCGACGGACAACCTGGAGACGCTGTTCGACACGTCCCACGGAAGCGTGCGCCCTCAGCCGATGATCAAGCGCCGGGCCTGCGCGAAGCTGCGCATCATCGAGTCCGACCCGTTCGCCAGCGCGCCCGCACCGGAGTACCTGGCGCCCAAGTCCATCTCGATCAGGGATCGTCGTCGGATCGGCTCCAGCATCGACGGCGAGGAGCTGCTGGCCACGCTCGCCGGGGTGATGGCCGAGGTCATCGCGGCCTCGGGCGGCGGGAAAACGGGCATCCTTCAGGCCCTGGCCGAGATCACCACCGCCTGCCGGGATGCCATCACGATCGACCTGGACCCGGCCGGGGATGGGCTTGAAGACCTGGGCCCGGCCGCCCGCCTCCAGGGTCGCACCCACGAGCAGATCGAGCACGTCCTGCTCTGGCTGCTGATGCTGTCCAAGGCCCGCGCCCGGTTGCGGAAAACGCTCGGTATGGGCCGTAAGTGGCTCGCCTCGCCAGAGCATCCGTCGATTGTCGTGTTCATCGACGAGTACCCGAAGCTGTCCAAGCTGGGCAAGAAGTTGGCCTGGGATCTGCTGCTCGTCGGCCGCAAGGAGGCTGTCCCGGTCGTGTTCGCATCCCAGGGAGGTACCTCCGTCTACCTGGGCGAGAACATCGCGCAGATGCTCGCGATGAAGGTCGTTGGCCCCTGCAAGCGTGTCGATACCGATGCGGTGTTTGGCACCGGCGCCGCCGCCGAGGGTTGGCTGCCGCACCGCCTGTCCCCGGCCACCGACACGGACCCACGGGACGCTGGCCACGTCTACGCCCAGGGCGTCCCGGGGACGGCCGACGCACCGGTGGAGTACAAGATCCACGAGCACCCCCGAGGGCAGCTCGCGCGGCTCGCGGAGGAGCGGCGGGATGCTGGCCTGCTGGACCCCGACGCCGACTCGCTGCGCGCCATGGCTGGCGTGGACCTGCCGGACTACGTGCTCCCCGAGTACGACGCCGAGGGCAACGAGAAGAAGGCGGCCCCGGTCGAACTGCTCACCTGGGAACGGCTGCTGCGTCTGTGCGAGGCCGACCCGCCGGCGGCCGAAGTCACGCCGGACACGCCGCCGCGGGCGGCCGTCCGGGACGCGATCGCCGCCATGGAGGAGCAGGGGGTGGACCGGATGCGGACCGAGCGTCTCGTGGAGGTGCTCGCCGCCCGCGCCCCGGAGGTCTACCAGGGGCTGACCGTCGAGATCCTGCGGGACCTCCTCAAGGAGGGGGGCGGCGGGGTGCCGGTCACGCTCGGGCCGCTCGACGGGCTGGCCAACCCCCGCGGGTACAAGCTCGCCGCTCTTCGGGGCGCGCTGTGATTCGCCCCGATATGCCCGCTGCTCAGGCACTGCTCGGCGGTGCTCCGTCGCAGGTCGGCGACTGCTCAGGCCCTGCTCAGCGGGTGCTCAACCCGGGCGCCTGAGCAGCGGCTGAGCAGCACCCTGAGCGGCTGTGACCTGCGGAAACGCCCGCCTGAGCAGCGCTGAGCAGCAGAACGAACCCGCACAAACCAACCACCATCCGAGAGGAGCCCGACATGGGCTGGATGATCGACCACCTTCCCGGCGGCAGCCGATCCGGCACCCAGATCGCCAACCTGATGGACCGCGCGGCCGAACACCTCACCGAGCGCGACCTCGCCGCCCTCGCGCCGATCGCGGCGCGCGACGGCCACAACCCGTTCGCCCTCACCCCTGCCCAAGCCGGCGACGCCGCCGCCGTGCTGCTCACGCTCGCCGACCGACTGTCCAGCCGCCGCTGGAACCGCGAGGCGCGCGGCTGGGGCGAGTTCGCCCGCAGCCTCGCCGCCGCCGCCCACACCGCCCACCGCACCGGCCAGCCCTGGCACTGGAACTGACCAAGGAGGATCGCCATGTTCCGCAAGACCGAGTCGCCTCCAAGCCTGCGTAAGCAGGCCGCTCGGTGGGCCCGCACCGCCCGGGCCGGCCGCACCTACTACGTCGTCACCGAGATTGCGGGGCCGCTCTACAGCGGGCTGGCCGTCAACGAGATCGAGTTCAAGCGGAGGGCCCTGGTTGGCCTGATGCACGGGAGCTGGAGCCCCGAGCAGCTCTACCTCATGCACGGCGGGCGGGTCTACGAGGACCGCCAGCACCCCGACCTCGCCGGCCTGAAAACCACGTCCGAGATGGCCTCGGCAGGCAGCGCCAGCTGGAACCGCATGGCCGCCACGCCCGGCTGGAGTGAAGCCGGACTCGCGCCGGCCGACCACGCCTGAACACCCAAGCCCCTGACAAGGAGTCATCAGCGTGAAGAAGATCAACTTGAAGAACTTGACGCGCGCCATCCCGCGCCGCCAGAAGAAGCTCACCACGAAGGACCGGGCCCGCCGCTTCGCCGCCACCGCCCGCCCCGGCGTCCCCTACTACCAGGCCCACACCTACTCGGGCGCGGGCAGCGAGGTGACGCTCCTCTCCGAGGTGGTGTTCGAGCCGCCCAGCAGGTCCAGCCGGCTCCTCAGCATGGTGCCCAACGCGCCCCGCTGGTACGGGCCGAAGACCGCCGAGGACTGCTGGATGGAGGAGGGCCCGCTCTACGCCGACCGCGGCCACTCCGACATCCGTGGCCTGATGACCGTGACCGAGCAGCAGGAAGAGCTGGAGAAGCTCGAAGCCCAGACGCTGGGCGGGCCCGGCTGGCGAGAGGCCCTGCACACCACCACCGTCGGCACGACGTTCCGCAACACCTGGTAGTCGAGCCTGGGGCGCCCCCTTCGCCTGGCAGCACTCGGGGCGCCCCCGCACCACCGCACCCACCAACGAGCACGGAGGCGACCCCATCATGCCCGCACAACTCCTCGATATCCGAATCAGCCAGCGCGACCTCGACCAGCTGCACGCTGAGATCGAGCAGTACCTCAGCGCCCATGCCCCGGTCGCGCCGCCGTCCGGTAGCCGCGTGGACGACCTCATCAGGCAGGCCGGCATCGTCACCGGCCCGGCGCCCCGGCCGGCCGGGCGTATCGCCCGCGCCATCCGCCGCCACCGGGCCACCGCCCGGCAGGTCAGCGTCGCTGAGCACCTGGAGGTCACGCTCCGGATCATGCAGATCTACGGCTGGGCGCAGAACACCACCTGGGACGCCCGCCGCCGCTGCTGCATCGTCGGCGCCCAGACCCTCGCCGTCCACCTCGGCTACGGCGACCGCCAGACCGCCGGCCACGCCGGGGACCTCCTCAACCGGCACCTCAACGGCGCCGCGACCTACGTGCAGTGGCAGAACAACCGCTGGCGCACCTTCGACCAGGTCCAGGACCTGCTGCGCGCCGCCGCCAACACCGCCCAGAGGGAGGGCATCTGAGATGAGCTGGTACGAGATCGGCACGCTCGACACCCGCAACGACGTCGGCGACACCCAGGCCGGCCAGGCCTTCAGCCGCCGTTTCGCCCGGCCGACCGTCGGCGGGTACGCCGTGGCGGACATCCACTACTACGCCGCCACGGACGACCCGCACACGCGCGGCGCCCGGCCCGGCGAGTACTGGGTGGGTCTCGACATCGAGTACACGACCTGCACCGACCCGGCCCGCCCGGGAGACACCGAGACCTCGTCGGCCGGCGGCGCCGACGACTCCGACCGCCGCCGGCACGTCTACCGCACCCTGCGCGACGCCGAGCGGCGCGCCGAGAAGCTCGCCAAGGGCCTCCGGCCGCGCGACATCGACGACCTCGTCCGGCAGGCGGTCCGCTGATGGCGCGCGTCAGCAAGATCCTGGAGGCCGTCGACGGGTCCTTCGTGTTCGCCGAGGCCGTCAGCGGTGGCCAGTTCCGCGTCGTCTGCTCCGCCTGCCCCAAGCTGGCCGACACGCGGTACCGCTCCCGGGCGGGGGCCATCCTCGCCGCCAGCTACCACGCCGACCACGACCCGGCCGAGCAGACCGTGCCCAAGGCGGGGTCGTGATGGCCGACGTGTTCGTGCTCTTGTACATGGCCCACCTGCTGGCGGACTACCCGCTGCAGACCGACCGCCTGGCGGGGCGCAAAGCCGGCTGGACGGAAGGGCCCGAGGACCCGCACCCCGGCCGGCACCACCACGGATGGGGCGCCAACCTGATCCACGCGGGGACGCACGTCCTGGTGTGCGGGATCGCCCTGCTCGTCGGTGTCGTCGCCCTCGGCGCCGACATCAGCCCGGCCGGCGCCGCGCTCGCCCTCGCCTGGATCGGGGGGACGCACAGCCTGATCGACCGCCGGTTGCCAATCACCTGGTGGCTGGAGCACACCGGCCAGCGCGAGTTCCTGCGGCACGGCGGTGCGGCCCACGTCGACCAGGCGGCGCACCTGCTGGTGCTCCTCGCCGCCGCCACCGCACTCACCGCATAACCACCTCACAACCAACAGGAGAGACCCATGATCACCGCCGAATCCCTCATCAAGGCCCACGCCGCCCACGTCGCGTTCGTCGCCGAGGAGCCGCCCGCCACCGACCTCCACGCCCTGGCCTACCACGTCACCATCGCTGCTGAGCGCATGGTCGATGCGGGCATCACCCTCGCCGAGGAGATGGACCAGGCCGCCACCTACCTCTACGACGCGCGGGACGCCGAGCCGGAGAAGCGGCAGGTGCTGTTGGACATGGCTGCCGACTACCTCAAGCTCACGCGCGACGCGGTCGACGAATACCGCGACATGCTCTGATGCCACGACTTGACCGGTGATCGCCGGCATGTCACACTGCCCGCAGACGCCACCCGTGTGTCTGTGAGCCACCGAACCCCCGCCACCGCGCGGGGGTTTCGTTATACAGGGGGTGACCGTGTCCCAGGAGCCGCCCTACCCCACCGAGTTGGTGTACGGCCACGAGGCCGCCGCCGAGACCGGGGTGCCCGAGCAGGTCATCCGATCCTGGGCCAGCCGCGGGCGCGTCCGGCGATACCCCGGCGACGGCCGGCCGTCTGGCCAGGGGCACGGATACCGCACCATGTACGCCCTGCCCGACGTGCGGGCCGCCGCGGCCACCTACCGGCCCCGCGTCCGCGCCGCATAGACAGCCCTGCACGGACCGGCCGACCTAGGCGGCACCATGGCGGCCGTGCAGGGCCGAAGACCACCCGAGGCGGGTGGAGTGGGGACGCGCCGCCCGGCGGGCACCGGGCGGCGCACCATCACAGGACGATCACTCGCCGGACGGCGGCCGGGCCGCCGCGAGAAGCTGCCCAGCATGAGAACCCGCGCAGCTGCCCTGCTGGCAGCCACGATCGCCACCCTCGCCCTCGCCGCCTGCTCCAGCAGCGACGACTCCGAGGCCGACGACCAGCCCGCCGCCGAGTACTCCGTCCTGAACGAGGAGTTGCCCGATGGCGGGATCGGCGAGGTGGAACTCCTCATGCCGGACGCCACCATCGAGACCGCCGAAGCCGCGATCCGCGACTACGCTTCCAGCATCGACGGCCCGACCGCCGTCACCGTGCAGGTCGTGCGAAGCGAGGACGCGGCCGTCATCGTCTGCCGAGCCGACTGGCCCGAGGTCGAGGGCAGCATGAACTGCCCGGACCCGGGCGGGAACTGACCCAGCTCGGGGGTGAGCGTGCCGTCTCGCCCACCCCGCGTGTGCCCCGGGTGCCGCGCGACAGTACCCCCCGGGCCCTGCCCCGACTGCACCCCCCGGGAGGCCCGGGGGGTCGACCGGGCCCGCGGCTCAGCCCACCAACGCGGCTACGGCAGGCGGCACCGAGGACGGTTCCGGGCCGCCGTCCTCGCGCGCGACGAGACGTGCACCTGCGACCAGGAGTGCCGCTCACGCGGCGTGCTGCTGCACGAGCCAGGCGACTGCGACCAGCTCAGCACCGTGGCCGACCATCACCCCCGGGGGAAGCGAGCCCTCCGGGCGGCCGGGCTGGATGATCACGATCCGCAGTACGGACGCGGGCTCTGCAAGGGCTGCCACGACCGTTGGACTGCTCGATCCTCTCCAGGTGGCTGGGCTGACAGAGGGTAGGGGCGTTCGCATCACCCAAAAGGGACATTACGGAGACCGCCCAGGTGGTGAAACGCTCACCCAAGGGCGTTTCTCCCGCGTTTATCTCACTCTGAGTGGGGGTGGTGACAGTGGGTCAACGTGGCGTGCTGAAGCTGCCGCCTCACCTCAAGTCGGTGGACGGCGGGCAGTCAACTGCGGGCCCGACGCTAGCCGACGCGGCGAAGCCGGCCGCGCCCGAGAAGCCCGCCAGCCTGCCGGCCGCTGTCTCGGAGGCGTGGGACGTGATCGTCCCAGCGCTGGACGAGGTTGGGGTGCTGGCCCGCTGCGACGGTCCGGCGCTGGAGTTGGCGCTGCGTCACTACGTAACTGCGGTGGCCGCCTCGGATGACGTCGTTGCCGAGCCGCGCCTGTGGGATGAGAAGAACGGTCGCCCGATGAAGAACCCCTCCAGCCAAGTGTTCCGGGATCACAGCACCGCGTTCCTGGAGTACGCCAAGCAGTTGGGGCTGACGTTCGTGTCTCGCGCGCGGGCGCCGAAGCCGGACGAGGGGGCGGGCGGTGCCGACAACCCGTTCGCCGCGCTCGGGTAGCCGGCGGGCGCCGAAGCGAAAGGCCCGCCAGCACGGCATCAGCCCCGAGGTGCTGTGGTTCCTGGAGCAGCGCGGCTACGAGGTGCCGACCTGTGTGCCCGCGATCCGGACTCCGGAGCCGCGAGATGTGCCGGGTGCTGTGTTCGATCCGGCGAGGGTGGACAAGGTCATCGCCGCCCTCCGGTGCCTGCGGCACACGCAGGGCAAATGGGCGGGCAAGCCGCTGGATCCGGACCCGTGGCAGGTGGCGTACATCATCGCCCCGACCTTCGGGTGGGTGAAGCCGTCCGAGGACGACCCCGGCCGGTGCGTGCGGATCGTGCGTGACCTGTACGTCGAGGTCAGCAGGAAGAACGGCAAGACCACCTTGGCGTCCGGCCTGGCGCTGGTGCTGGCGTTCGCCGATGGCGAGCCGGGCGCCCAAGTCGTGGCGGTAGCCGGGTCGGAGAAGCAGGCGAGGTTCTGCTTCGACCCGGCGAAGAAGCTGGCCGGTGCCTCGCCGGAGCTGAAGGCCGCCGGCGTGAAGCCGCTGCGCAGCCGGATCATCCAGCCGGCGACCGACAGCTACTTCGAGGTCGCCGCCTCGGTCGGCGACCTGCTGCACGGCGCGAACCTTCACGGCGGGATCGTCGACGAGCTACACGTCCACAAGTCGCCCGACGTCATCGATGCGGTGGAGTCCGGTACCGGTGCCCGGGACCAGCCGCTGATCATCACGATCACGACGGCCGACGACGGCAGCCCGGAGTCGGTGTACGCGCACCGCCGGGAGTTCGTGGAGAAGCTGGCCCGCGGCACACTGAAGAACGCGAGCCAGTACGCGGTGATCTTCGCCGCTGACAAGGAGGACGGCGAGGGCGACGCCCCCTTTCGCGAGGCCACCTGGAAGCGGGCGAACCCCGGCTACGGGATCAGCCCCACCCGGGAGTTCATGCGGGCCGCCGCGGCGAAGGCGCGGCAGAACCCCGTTGAGCGGGCCCGCTTCCTGCGCCTGCATCTGGGGCTGCGGACGAAGCAGCAGACGAAGTACATTGAGCTGCCGGTGTGGGACCGCAACGCTGGCATGGTCGACCGGGCGCAGCTGGGCGGCCGCCCGGCCTACGGCGGGTTGGACCTCGCGGCGACGTCCGACCTCAGCGCGCTGTGCTGGCTGGTCCCGGACGACGCCGGCGGGTACGACGCCGCCTGGAGGATCTGGACGCCGGAGGCCAACGTCGGCCGGCTGAACGAGCGGACGGCGAACGCCGCGACCGAGTGGGTGCGACGGGGCTGGCTGACGGTGACGCCCGGCGAGGTCATGGACTACGACCACATCAGGGCCGCGGTCAACGAGGACCGGGAGCACTTCCAGGTCGGTGAGATCGCCTACGACCCGTGGAACTCCACGCAGCTCGTGACGGATCTGCTGGAGGACGGGGCGCCGATGGTGACGATGCGGCAGGGCTTCGTCAGCATGTCGCCGCCGACGAAGGAGTTGTCGCGCATCCTCAAGCAGGGGACCGCCCGCAGGCCGCTGCTGCGGCACGGCGGGAACCCGGTGATGCGTTGGATGATCGACAACCTGGCGGTCGCGGAGGACGCGGCGGGGAACGTGAAGCCCGACAAGAGGCGGTCCGGCGACAAGATTGACGGACCGGTCGCGCTCATCATGGCGCTCGATCGGGCGCGGAACGCAGCGCCGGCGCAGGGTCCGTCGGTGTACGAGGAGCGGGGACTGGAGGTCGTGTGATCGTCGTCCAGAGCCTGGCGCTCGTCCTGTTGGCCGCCGTGGTGGCGGCGTTCGCCGGCGTGTGGCTGGCGGAGGCGCGGATCGCGGTCCGCCGGCGGGTGGTTGTCAACCTGTCGGACGGCAGTGCGATCGACGGGGTGCTGCTGCGTCGGCACCGCACGCTTTTGGTGCTGGGTGACGCGACGCTGCTGCTGCCGTCGTCCGAGCCGTCGCGGATGGACGGCGAGGTGCTGGTGGAGCGGTCCCGGGTGCTGTTCGTCCAGGCTGTGAGGTGATCTCGTGGCGTGGACGGTGAGCGCGGGCCAGCTCGCGCGCGTGGATCGGGACCCGCCTCCGCTGGCCCCGCAGCAGGTGCGTCTGTCGGACGACGTGACGATGGACTACGTCGACATCTACCGGTCGCAGCCGCACGTCCGCACGGTGGTGGACTTCCTCGGCCGCAACATCGCCCAGCTCGGTCTCCATGTTTTCCGCCGGGTGTCGGACACGGACCGGGAGCGGCTGACGGATCACCCGCTGGCTCGGCTGCTGTCCCGGCCGAACCTGTACACCACGCGGTATCGGCTGATCAACGCGCTGGTGCAGGACATCGCGGTGTACGACATGGCGGTCTGGGCGCGGGTCCGGCCTGCGGACGCGGGCAACGACGTGGGTGGTCTGGTTCGTCTGCCGATGGACCGCACGAAGCCCGTCGGTGGGGACTGGATGGAGCCGGCGGCGTTCGAACTGAAGGGTTCGGCCGGAGTCGTCACGATTCCGCGGGACCGGGTGGTGTACTTCCGCGGCTACAACCCCAGCACCTCGGCCCTTGGCCTGTCGCCGATGGAGACGCTGCGCGGAATCCTCGCCGAGGGGTTCAGCAGCCAGACGTATCGCGAGCAGCTGTGGCGCAACGGGGCCCGCATGTCGGGCTGGATCTCCCGCCCGTCCGAGGCGCCCGCCTGGTCGGACAAGGGCCGCGAGCGGTTCCGGGCCGACTGGCGGGGCCTCTACACGGGCGACGGGCAGATGGCCGGCGGGACGCCGATCCTGGAGGACGGGATGCAGTGGCACGCCGGGGGCATGACGCCGGAGCAGGCCCAGTACCTGGAGACCCGGAAGCTCACCCGGGAAGAAGTCGCGAGCGCCTACCACATCCCGCTGCCGATGGTCGGCATCCTGGACCACGCCACCTACAGCAACATCCGCGAGCAGCACCGCCAGCTCTACCAGGACACGCTGGGCCCCTGGCTGACGTGGCTGGCCGAGGAGATAGAACTTCAGCTGCTGCCGGACCTGCCGGACTCCGACAACGTGTACGTCGAGTTCAACATCGCCAGCAAGATGTCTGGCTCCTTCGAGGAGCAGGCCGCTGCGGCGAGCACCGCGACGGGCGGCCCGTGGATGACGCGGAACGAGCAACGCGCCCGGTTCAACCTGCCGCAGATCGAGGGCGGAGACGAGCTGATCACCCCGCTGAACGTGACGGAGGGCGGGCAGGCGTCCCCACGCGACTCGGCACCGCCCCCTTCTGCGGCGCCGGAGGGCCAGGCGTCCCGGGCTGGACGCTCGAAGCATCGTCGACTCCGGGTCAAGGCGCGGGCGCCCGTCGAGTACGAGCGGCGCTACGAAGAGACGTTGACGAGGTTCTTCGAGCGGCAGCAGCGATCGGTGATGTCGCGAGCCGGCGCCGCCAAGCGGCGTGCGGGGGTACTGGCCAAGGCGTCCGTCAGCGAGGTGTTCGACCGCGACCGGTGGGTCTCTGAACTGTCCGCCGATCTGTACGCGCTGGGGCTCGCCACCTCGGTCGCCGCGGCAACGGCAGCGCTCGATGCCCTGGACGCGGACCCGGAGACATACAACGAGGACGCGACGCTGGAGTGGCTCGCCGCCCACGCCGCGGCCGTGGCGGCGTCGGTGAACGCGGCGACCGAGGAGCAGGTGGCCGCCGCGCTGGAGCAGTCGGACGACGAGCAGCCGGACGCGCTGTCGTCGGTGTTCGCGGTGGCCCTCGGGCAGCGGGTGCTGTCCCTCGCCCAGTCGGAGGCCACGGCCATGAGCGGGTTCGGCACGACGGAGGCCGCGCGCGGCCTGGCCGCCCAGACTGGCGGCGAAGCGACGAAGACGTGGCGGGTCCGCAGCAGCAACCCCCGCCCGGCTCACCGCCGGATGGACGGCGAGACCGTCGGGTTGGACGACACCTTCAGCAACGGCGCCCGCTGGCCGGCCGACTCAAGGCTCGATCCGCTCCAGCGCGCCGGCTGCCAGTGCGACGTCGAAGTGTCCTTCGACATCTGAGACGACCTCCACTTCCTGCCCGGCCACGGGCCTGTCTGTGCTGCCCGGGAGCGGGCGAAGGAGAGTGACCATGCGGCTCAAGAGCTGCCCCGTGCGGATCAAGGCCGCAGGGGAGAACGAGGGCACCGAGGACGGGGTCTTCGAGGCGATCGTCGCCGCCTACAACACCGACAGCGTCGGGGACCGGATCGTGCCCGGCGCGTTCGCCGAGACCCTCGCCGAGTGGAAGGGGCGCGGCGACCCGATCCCCGTCCTGTGGTCCCACATGTCGGCCGACCCGGACTACCACATCGGCGAGGTGCTGGAGGCGGAGGAGCGGCCGGAAGGGCTGTGGGTGAAGGCACGCCTTGACCTCGACGAGGGCTCGAAGGCCGCGAAGGTGTACCGGCTGCTGAAGGGGCGCCGGGTTACCCAGTTCTCGTTCGCCTACGACATCACTGAGGGCTCGTGGGTCGACCAGAAAGACGGCGAGCCGTACTACGAGCTGCGACGCCTGAAGCTCTACGAGGTCGGCCCCACCCTGATCGGCGCCAACCAGGCCACCGACCTGCTGGATGTCAAGTCCGGCGACCGGGCCATGCGTCTGACGATCGAAGGCGCCACCCCTGACCGCGCCGAGCAGATCCGCACCACCGCGCAGGGTGCCACCGCTGCCAAGGCCGGCCGCGCCCTCAGCGCGAAGAACGAGACGACCTTGAAGTCCGCGCGCGACGCGCTGCGGAAAGCCGCCGACGACATCGAAGAGGTGCTGTCAGCGGTCGCCGACAACGGCGAATCCGACGACACGAGCGACGACGAGAAGGCCAACGCCAACCCGCCCGCCGCCTCCGAGGAGCCCCACGGGGCCAAGGAGGGCCGCGGCGCCCGGTCGGAACCCGCCTCGCCCCGTCTGCGCGCCGACCTCGCGCTACTCGCGGCCGAGGTCTCCATGCTCACGGAATGAGGAGACATGACGACCACCACCAGCAAGACCGACGAACTCATCGCGCAGGTCAAGGCCGCGCTCGGCGCCGCACGCGACATCGCGGACCGCGCCGAGCGGGACGGCGACCGGGACTTCACCGACGCCGAGCGGGCCGAGATCCAGGCCAAGATGAACGACGCCTCCGAGCTGAAGAAGAAGCTCGACCAGGCCAAGGCCGACGAGAAGATGCGGTCCGCGATCGCCGACCTCGGCGGCGGTGTCGGCCTCATCGAGAAGGAGGAGAAGGCCGCGCGGCGCACTCCGTCCGGCCTGATCGTCCCCGACGGAAAGTCTCTCGGCAAGCACTTCACTGACTCCAAGGAGTACCGGGAGCTGCTGGCCAGCGCCCCGAACGGAGTGTTCGGCAAGGACCACCGCGTGCAGTCCCGGCCCGTCGGGTTCGAGCGACTCGTCGGCCGCGCCGGCGGCCAGAAGGATCTGGTCACCGGCGGCTCCGACACAAGCGCGGGCGCCTTCGTCCAGCCCGACTACCGCGGCCTCCAGGTCGGCCTGGACCTTTTCCAGCGGCCCCTGATGCTGCGGGACCTCGTCACCAACGGCACGACTTCGTCGGACACCGTCGAGTACGTGCGGATGACCGGCGTGACGAACAATGCCGCCCCGGTGCCGGAGGCCACCGCGACGACCGGCACGTCCGGCACGAAGCCGGAGAGCGGCCTGACAGCGGCGCGCGTGACGACCCCGGTCCGAACCATCGCGCACTGGATTCCGGTGACGAAGCGGGCCCTGTCCGACGCCGCCCAGATCCGTACCCTGATCGACGCCTTCCTCCAGTACGGGCTGGAGGAGGAACTCGAAGACCAGATGATCTCTGGCGACGGCACCGGCGAAAACTTCGAGGGCCTCGCCAACGTGAGCGGCGTGCAGCAGCAGGCGTTCGATACCGACCTGCTCACCACCACCCGCAAGGCCAAGACCCTGGTCTACACCGTTGGTCGCAGCGTTCCGACCGGGTACGTCCTGCACCCGCTGGACGTGGAAGCCCTGGACCTACTGCAGGACAACGAGGGCCGCTACTACTTCGGCGGCCCCTCCCAGTCCGGCATGGGCTTCGGGGGGACCGCCCCCCTGTGGAGCCTGCCGGTCATCCAGTCCGAGGGGGTGGAGCCGGGCACCGGCTACATCGGCGACTGGCGCAAGGCGGTCCTCTGGGACCGCGAGCAGGCTTCCATCACGGTCAGCGACTCGCACGCGGACTTCTTCATCCGCAACATGGTCGCGATCCTCGCCGAGATGCGGGCCGCCTTCGGCGTGCTCCAGCCCAGCGCGTTCGTCGAGATCGACCTCGGCACCACCGGGAGCTGACGTGCCCCGCCGCAGCGGGGCGAGGTGAGCGGGAAGGGGGCCGTGTGCCCCGCGTGTGGTGCCTCCGGGTACGCGTGCGGGGCGCCCGGCCCTGACATGGGATTCGTCTTGAGGGAGGCCGCGATGGGCCCGCTACAGCTCTATGAGGTGCAGGTAGATGGCTACACGACGCGGATGCGGCTCAACGCCGGCGACGCCAAGAGGCTCGGTGGAGTGCCACTGAATCCGCCCGAAACACGATCCCCGGCGGCACCGAAGCGCAAGCGACGCACCCCTGCGAACAAGTCGCGGCGGCCGGCCGCCAAGTCGACCGCCGCCGGGGGCTGAGGTGACGTCCCTGGAGGAGCTGCGGGAGCGTCTGCGGCGCCGGCCGGGGATGGCCGACCTGACGGATGAGCAGGCGGATGACCTGCTGGCTGAGGCGGCCGACGTGGTGCGGGACTACTGCGGCTGGCGGGTGTGGCCGCGGTTGACCGAGACGGTGACGGTGGACACGGTCGGCGGGCCGGTCGCCGGCCTGCCGTCGCTGATGCTGCACCAGGTGCTGGCGGTGGAGACTCGGCCGCAGCACGACCTCGCCCCGGATGCCTGGGCGGCTGTGGCCGGCGGGTGGGACTGGTCGGCCGGCGGCTGGCTGTGGCGGTGCGGCTGTTGGCCGGACGGCCCGCGCCGGCTGCGCGTCGAGATGGACTCCGGGCACGAGGAGCCGCCGGGCGCGATCGGCTCGGTGCTGATCGCGGTGGCAGCGCGGACGGCGACCGCCCCGGTCGGGGTCTCGTCGGAGCAGGCGGGCGGCGAGTCCGTCTCCTACTCCACATCCGGCGGCTCGGAGGATTCGGGCGCGGGCGGGATGCTGACCGGCGCGGAGCGGCGGGTGCTGGACCGCTACCGGCTGGCCAACAGGCCGTAGGGGGTGGCGATGCCGTTCCCCTGGTTCACCGACAGCATCACCCGTGTCCGCGCCCCGCTGGTGGACAACGCCTACGGCGACCCGGAGCGCGACTGGGCGGCGGCAGAGCGCACGCCGCTGACCGGCTGGCGAGTGCAGCCCGTGCAGGGCTCCCGCCAGACCACCGCCGAGACCATCCCGCGTGACGGACTGGAGCGCAACCGCCGCGCGTTCGGCCCGATCGGCACCGACATCGAGCAGACCGACCGCATCGAGTGGGCCGGCGCCACCTGGGTGATCGACGGCGACGTCGACCGCTGGCACGGGCCCACGGGCCGGCTCGCCCACACCGAGATCATGCTGACCCGGATGGAGGGCTGACCATGGCCACCGTCCGCATCCAGATCGACTACGCCGGCGTGGGCCGGCTCGCCAAGGGTGACGAGCTGCGTGCCGACCTTCAGCGTCGGGCCGAGCGCGTGCGCGCCGCAGCCCAGGCCGCGGCCCCGGAGATGACGACCGGACAGATCGAGGTCGACGCCACCACGCGCGTTGGCCGCGACCGGGTCCGCGGCATCGTCACCGCCCGCCACCCCGGCGTCTTGCACGCGGAGGCGCGGCACCGGTTCCTCGGCGGTGCGATCGACGCGGCAGGCAACTGATGGCCGCGCCGGCGACGGCGTTCGACGACGCCACCCTGCTGGCCACTGCCTACCTGCGGCCCCTGCTGGACCCGGTGCACGTCGGCACGCGGGTGCCGCGACCGCGCCTGCCGGAGATGGTGCTGCTGCGGCGCGTCGGCGGCCCGCGGCGGAACGCGCTGATCGAAGACGCGCGGATCGACGTGCAGGTGTGGGCCGCATCCGACGAGCGGGCGATGGAGATCGCCCGCCACGCCCGCTACGAGCTGGCCCGGATCTGCGAACGCGAGCCGCGGGTGCGGCAGTTCGCCGAGGAGTCCGGGCCCCAGATGATTCCCGACGCGCCCTCGGATGTGCCGCGGGTGCTGATGACCGTTGTGCTGTCGGTCCGTGGAGCGGTGCCGACCTAAGAGAGGAGCGCACCGTGGCGAAGGTGACGGACAACGCGAGGGCCTGGTACGGCTACGACTCCGGGCTGTGGGTGACGCTGCCCGGAGAGCCGGTGCCGGAGTGGCCACTACCCCCGATCTACGAAGGCGACGACCGGGTTTTCCAGCCGCCCGGGCCTGAGTTCTTCGAGGTCGGCTGGCTGTCGGAGGACGGCCCGACGCAGGGACGCGAGAGGACCGTCGAGCGGTTCCGCGCCTGGCAGGGGAACTCGGTGATCAGGACGGCAGTCACCGAGGACGACCACACGTTCCAGATCCAGGCCCTGGAGGACAACTGGGTGGTGCAGCAGCTGCGCTACCCGGACTCGATCATGACGACGACGGGCGACCTCACCCAGACCGTCGTCCAGCAACAGTCCGGCGAGGACGTCCGCTCCGGCGTGCTGGATCTGGTCGACGGTGGGATCTGGAAGAGGATCTTCATCCCCCGGCTCGTGGTCGACGAGATGGGTGACACCCCGCACACGGCCGGCGAGCTGACGCTGTACGAGATGACGCTGCTGGCCCTGGTGCACGAGATGGAGATCGACGGCGTGATGCGCGGTGTCTCCCTCGTCGAGGTCACGAACAACCCCGGCATGATCATGGCCGGCTCGTAACAACCCCCGGATCTGGGGCGTCCCCGCCATGCGCGGTCCGGGGACGCCCCTCTCGTTCCTGGCCGCGCATCCACCGAGGAGACCGCGCATGAGCAAGAGGACGACGTACTCGCTGGAGGAGCTGCGCCGCCGTGCCGCCGACCGGCGAGGCGGCGACGCGCTGACCATCACCGCCGGCGGCAAGCCCTTCACCATCCCGGCCCCGGGCTTCTGGGACGACTCCTTGAAGGAGGCAGCCCAGCAGACGCGGCAGACGGGCGATGTGCCGTTTGCCCGCCAGTTGATGGGCGAGGCGCAGTACGAGAAGTTCACAGCGGCCGGTGGCCGGGCCGACGACTTGCTGCTGATCATCGAGGAGTACCGGGCGGACCAGGGCGTCGAGAGCCTGGGGGAATCTGGGCCCTCGCCGACCTCCTGAGCGAGTACGGCGGGGAGATCGAGTACGACCTCCTGCGGATCGGCCTGGACCTGGACTACATCGGGTCCGAGCGGCTGACGTGGGGCCGGCTGTGGCGCATCATCCACGCTCAACCCGCCACCTCGGCGAGCGCGCTGGCATGGGCGAAGGCGCGCGAGTCCGGCGTGTACCCGCTCGACATCGAGCTGGCCGCTGGCACGTTCGACGCGTTGTCGGTGGCGAACTGGCAGCGCAGCAAGAAGGCGTCGAACGCCGGCTCGGCCCCGAAGCCCGTCCCGCGCCCCAGCAAGATCGAAGCGAAGCGCGGCCACGCCCGCGACCAACTGATCGAACGGGGCCGCGCGCTCCTGCGCCGGCAGCGCCCCCGACCACGGCCGCCCGGCCACTGACTACTGGTTGGGGGTGACCGCCATGGCCACCGCCACCGGACCGCAGGTCGGCACCGCCTGGATCGCCATCACACCGTCGTTCAGGGGGTTCGGTAGCAACCTCCAGCGGGGTATGACGGATGAGCTGACCCGGGCCGCCCGCCGCGCCGGGGACGACGCGGGCGACGCAGCAGGCGACGCCCTCAACGGCTCGTTCGCCGACCGCATGTCGGGGTTCGCGGACTCCCTCTCCGGCGTCGGCGCGCTCGCAGGCGCCACCCTCGCCGTCGGCCTCGGAGTCGGCATGGCCGCCGCGATGGACACGAGCGCGGCTACCAGCCGCCTCGCCGCCCAGCTCGACTTGACGGCGGACGAGGCGCAGCGGGCTGGCGAGATCGCCGGCGACGTCTACGCCCGCGGCTTCGGCGGCAGCATGGGCGAGGTGGCCGAGGCGGTCGGCGCCGTCTCCTCCAGCGTGTCCAGCCTCGCGGACACCACAGACTCCGAGATGGAGCAGATGACCGCCTCGGCCGTGGCGCTGGCGGACATCTACCAGTGGGACGTCGCGGACGCCGCCACGGCCGCCGGCCAGGCCATCGAGAACGGCCTGGCCGCCGACGGAGTTGAGGCGTTCGACCTGCTCGCCGCAGCGGCAGCGGCACTCCCCGCCTCGATGCGCGGTGACGTGCCGCTCGTCATCCAGGAGTACTCCGAGCAGTTCCAGCGGCTCGGGCTCGACGGCGCGCAGGCGTTCGGCATGATGAGTCAGTTCGTGCAGGCCGGCGGGCGCGACATCGACCAAGCGGCCGACGTCATCCACGAGTTCGCGCGGATCTCCATCGAGGAGACCGACCGGGCGGCCGAGGCGTTCGAGGGGCTCGGACTCAACGCGGAGGACATGCTGGCCGCGATCCACTCGGGCGGCCCCGAGGCCGCTGCGGCCATGGGGGACACGCTGGAGGCCCTCCGCGGCGTGGAGGACCCCGCCGAGCGCGGCGCCTTGGCGATCGAGCTGTTCGGCGACATGGCCGGAGAGAGCAGCGATGCGCTGCTGGCGATGGACCCGGCGACCGCTTCTACTGTTGACGGGCTGGACGACGTGTCGGGCGCCGCGCAGGGCGTCACCGACGCGCTGGAGGGCGACCCAGGGCAGCAGTTCGAGTCCCAGATGCGGACGTTGGCCGGGACGCTGGGCGACGCGCTGATGCCGGTGCTGTCCGGCGTGGCCTCGTTCGCCAGCGCCCACCCCGGCCTGTTCCAGGCGATCGCGGTCGCCGTCCTCGTGGCGGCCGGCGCCTTCACCGCGCTGTCGATCGGCCTCTGGGCAGTGAATACGGCACTGCTGGCCAACCCCGTGACGTGGATCGTTCTCGGCATCATCGCCGCGATTGCGCTGCTGGCCGCAGGCGTTGCGGCCGTCATCGTCTACTGGGACGAGATCGTCGCCGCCACCCGAGCCGCCTGGGACTGGGTCTGGGACAAGATCAGCAGCATCGTGCAGTGGATCGTCGACCTTTGGATGAACTGGTCCGTACCCGGCATCATCATCAGCCACTGGGACACCATCACCAGCACCGCGGCCGCCGCCTGGCAGTGGGTCCAGGACATCATCTCCGGCGCCTGGACTGCTGTCCGGGACGGTACATCGGCGGCCCTCCGTGGTTTGCGTGACCTGATCTCCGGCGCCTGGTCTGCCGTCCGGCAGACCACGTCCAGCGCGTGGGGCGCCGTCACCGGCGCGATCGTCGGTGGGCTCCTGAGGGCCTGGCGCGCGGTGTCCGGCGTCGGCTCGTGGTTCACCGACATCGGCCGAGCGATCGTCAATGGCATCGCGTCCGGGGTGTTGGCTGCGGCCCGCTGGCTGCGCGACTCCGTCATCGGCGTCGCGCAGAGCGCCCTCAACGGCGTCAAGTCGTTCCTGCGCATCGGGTCGCCGTCACGCATGTTCGCCGACGAGGTCGGCCAGTGGATCCCCGCCGGCGTCCAAGTCGGAGTCGAAGCCGGCACACCCGAGTTGACGCAGGCCATCGACCACATGGTCCAGGTGCCGGACCCGCCAACGGTGCGCGCGACCGTCGCCACCGGAACCGCGGCCACCGCCGCCCCGACGATCGAGATCGTCGCCGGCGACCGGCACCTCATGGCCTGGCTGGAGTCCACGATCCGCACCCAGTACGGCGGCGACATCACCCGCGTCGGAGCGGCGCGGTGAGCCGCCGAGCCACCGTCCGGGTCGGCCTGACTCGGACGACGAAGCGCCACCGGTCGGCCGCTGCGGCGGCGGCCGAGGCGGCCTGGTACGAGCGCGTCCCCTGGGCCGCGCCACGCCTGCTCGCCGTGGACGGACCGCTGTTGCTGCTGGAGACGTGCACGCCGCAGGTCCGCTGCGGGCCTGGCTGGCGGCCCGCCGCCGAGCTGTACGAACTGCTGCTCCGGCTGCACGCCGAGGGCATCCACCACCGTGACGTCCACGTCCGCAACCTCGTGCGCGGGCACGACGGCCAGCCTCTACTCATCGACTGGGAGACCGCCATCCACCAGCCGGCCGACCTGTCCTACGACCTGCACGGACCCGACGCGTCCGGGGTGCCCGTGCCGGAGATCCACGCCGGCCACACCCCGCAGTGGTGGGGCTCGCCGCAGCGCATGTCGATCCGATCCCAGTGGGGGTGCGATGTACCAGCCCAGACGCCGTGACGGCCGCGACATTGGGACGCCGGCCCGGCCGGCTGCACCCCGGTACGAGGCGATCGCTCGCGAACTGGACGGGAAGAGCGGCCTGCGGGTGCTCGACATCGGCGCCCACGAGGGCTACTTCTCGCTGCGGTTGGCCGAGGAGTTCGGCGCGCGCGTCACCGCGGTGGACGACTGGCGCGGGCTGCGGCCGGCGCTGGAGGAGGCTGGCGAACGGCGCGTCACCGGCATCTACGAGCGGCTCACCCCGGAGATGCTGGCGGATCTGGGCGAGTGGGACGTCATCTTGTGCCTGTCGGTGCTGCACCACGTGCCGTGGTGGGAGCAGATGCTCGCCCAAGTGCGGGCCCAGTCTCGGCTGCTGATCTGCGAGGTCGCCGTCGCGCACGAGGTGTTGCCCCGCGCGGTGGCGCACTGCCCGGAGATCCCCGACGCGGTGAAGGCCCTCGGCGGCCGGATCATCGCCCGCACCCCCGGCTACCGCTCCCGGAAGCTGCGGCCCATGTACGCGATCGGGGACCTCGGTTGACCGCGAGCTGGCCGATCGGGGTCGTCACCTCCGCGTGGGGCACCTACGGCCGCTACCTGCCCAAGTGGGTAGAGAGCGTCGCCGCTCAGACCGTGCGACCCGAGTTAGTCACCGTGCTGGACGCCGGCGTGGACGACATCGGGCCGGCCCGAGAGGCGCTGGACGAGTCCGGGCTGCCGTGGCAGATCGTGCGCGACACCTACCGGGGCATGGGCGCGGCGAGGAACCGGGCGGTGGAGGCTACGGCCACCGAGTGGGTGATGCATCTGGACGCCGACGACTTGCTCCTGCCGCACTGCCTGGCCGACGTGCGGGCGCTCGCCCCATGGGCCGACGTCGTGTCCGTGGGGATGCGACGCGGTCGACGGGACATCGTGTTCCCGCACGTCTCCGCTCGCCAGGCGCTGGCAGGCCGCCAGGCCGCGTTCTCGTGCGCTGCGTTCCGGCGCGACCTCTGGGAGCGGCGGGGCGTCCGCTGGCACACGGCGAACGACTGGGTCGACTCCGCTCTCTGGGTTCGCGCAGCCCGCGCGGGAGCCAGGTTCGCCGGCACCTCCCGGCCGGGCGCCGTCTACCGGCAGCACGCCGGGAGCTTCAGCCGCCGCTTGACGCACCGGGACCGCGCGGCGGCCCGCGCCCAGCTCGATCGGATGGTCCGCGACCCGGCGTGGTCGCCGTGACCGTCACCGTGGTGATCCCCTGGCGCCCCGGCTGCCCGCACCGGGAGGCGGCACTTGGTTGGGTGCTGGCCCGCTGGCGGGCTGCCGGCTACGAGCCGGTGCTCGGCCAGCCTCCGGCCGGCCCCTGGCGCAAGGCCGCGGCCGTCAGTGGCGGGCTGCGGCGGGCGGCCGGCGGCGTGTTGGTGGTGGCGGACGCCGACGTCTGGACGGACGGCGTCGACGAGGCGATCGACGCGGTGGCCGGCGGCATGCCGTGGGCGATTCCCCACGGACCCGTGCACCGCCTCACCCGCACGGCGGCCGACACTGTGCTCGCCGGCGGCCCGCCCGGCGGCGAGTTGGAGCAGCCGCCGTACCGCGGGTTCGAGGGCGGCGGCATCGTCGTGCTCCGGCGCGAGGTCTACGAACAGGCGCCGCTCGACCGGCGCTTCGCCGGCTGGGGCCAGGAAGACGAGTGCTGGGCGCTCGCCCTCCGGACGCTCGCCGGCCGGCCGTGGCGCGGCACCGCCCCGCTGTGGCACCTCTGGCACCCGCCCCAGCAGCGGGACTCCCGCCGCTGGGGCTCCACCAACTCCCGCGCCCTGTACCACCGCTACCGCCGGGCCGCCGGCCGGCCCGACCAGATGCGCGCCCTGTTGGATGAGATGGAGGTGCCGTGACGTACCCGACCCGCCCCTGGTGGACCCCGGTCCGACTGGAGCTGGCGTTCGGCGCCGACCCGGCGAGCGACCCGGCCGCCTGGCAGTGGACGGACGTCAGCGCCGACCTCGACCGCGCCCAGTCGCTCACCATCAGCCGCGGCCGGCCAGACGAGTCCGGCCAGACCCGGCCGGCGGGCGTCTCCGCACGCCTCGTCAACAACAACTCGGCCTACACCCCCGGCCACCCGGCCAGCCCGCACTACCCGCACGTCCGGCAGGGCGTGCCGGCCCGGGTCAGCGTGCAGGCCGGCGGCCCGCACCTGCGGGTGCCGGGCGCCGCCGGCGGCCGGGCCCGGGTGGAGTCGTCGCCCGCGCTGGACGTGACAGACCTGGACGTGCGGGTCGAGTGGGCCCCGGATCGGGTGCCGGCCACGTGGGGCGCGACCGCCCCGGGCGGCCAACGGCCGTGGGCGCCGGCGATCCAGGAAATCATCGGCCGGTACGCCGTCCCCACGGCCCGGATGTGGGTGCTCCAGCTCGGGCTGGACGGCCGGCCGCGGCTGACCTGGTCCACCACAGGTGCCGACGTCATCAACGTGGACGGCGACGTCGCAATCGCCTCCGTGTCCGGGCAGCAGATCGCGCTGCGGGCCACGCTGGACGTGGACGACGGCGCCGGCCAGCACCTGGTGGCCTTCTGGAGCGCCCCGACGTTGGCCGGCCCGTGGCGGCGCCTCGGCGCCCCCGTCGTGCGGCCCGGCGTCACGAGCATCTACCAGGCCGGTTCGGCCCCGCTGGACCTCGGTGACGTGGCCACGCTGGCCTGGACCGTGGGTGCCGGCCGCTACTACCGGGCCGAGCTGCGCAGCAGCATCGACGGACCGCCCGTCGCCGCGCCAGACTTCACCGCCGCGGCCCCGGGCGACACCGCGGTGACGGATCCGCAGGGCAACGTCTGGACCTTGGCCGGCGGCGCCGAGGTCACCGATTGGCGCGTCCGCATGACTGGGGAGGTGGCCGACTGGGCGCCGACATGGCCGTGGGGCGACCTGTCCGACCCGTCCCGCCCCGGCCCTCGGCCGGGCGAGGCCCGCTGCGACATCACCATCGCCGGCCCCCTGCGCAGGCTCGGGCAAGGCGCCAAGGGACTCCAGTCCACCCTGCGCCGCCGCATCCCGAGCTACGACCCCGTCGCCTACTGGCCGATGGAGGAGGACCGGGGCGCGACGCAGGCGTACTCGCCGATCGAAGGCGTGAGCCCGATGGTTACCTCCGGGCTCCAGTTCGCCGCGGTCGACTCCCTGCCCGGCAGCGGGCCGCTGCCAACCCTGGCCAGCCCGGCCAGCATCCGCGGCGTTGTTCCGGCAGCCCCCGCCGGGCAGTGGCGCGTGGAGCTGGTCTACCGGCTGGAGCAGATGCCGTCTGAGGCGGCGCAGATGCTCGACGTCCGCACCACCGGCGGCCCTTGGGGGCGATTCGAGATCCGGGTCACCACCACGACCGTGCAGGTCATCGGCTACGACACCAACTCCGAGTCGTCCTCCAGCGCTCTGCTGATCAACGTGAGCGCCGTGCGCTTCACGGGCGCCTGGTGTCGGCTCTCGCTGTCCGCCACGGCATCCGGCGGCACGGTCACCGCCACGCTGCGCTGGCTACCGATCGGCGACACGGGCCTGACCATCTCCGAGTCGTACACGGGCACCGTCGGCCGCGTCACCCAGGTCGGCGCCGCATTCGGGGCAGCCCTTCAGGGGATGCCGATCGGGCACATCACTGTGTTCCCCACCGCGGCGACTGCGGCGTTCGACAGCGCGGACCACGGCTTCACCGGCGAGACGGCGGTGGCCCGGATGCGGCGCCTCGCCGAGGAGGAGCGCCTGCCGATGTCCGTGCTCGGCGCGGCCGGCGAGTCCCCGACGATGGGCCCGCAGCGGCCGGCGACCCTGCTGACGCTGCTTCAGGAATGCGCGGACGCCGACGGCGGGCTGCTCGCCGAGCGGCGGGAGGGGGCGGGGCTCATGTACCGACCCCGACAGGTGCTCTACAACCAGACGCCCGGCGTCGTGCTGTCGGCACGGAGCAATGAGATCGACAACCCGTTCTCGCCGGTCCTCGACGACCAGAGGTTGAGGAACGACATCACGGTGTCACGCGATGGCGGGTCGTCGGCCCGCGCAGTGGATGACGCGTCGGTGACGGCGCTCGGGCTGTACGACGAGTCCGTCACGGTCAACGTGGAGGCCGATGGCCAACTGGGCGACATTGCCGCCTGGCGGCTCCATCGCGGCACCTGGCCCGGCATGAGGTACCCGGCCGCCACCAGCGCGCTGGACGTCGCACCCGAAGTGATCGCTCCGTGGCTGGATCGGCTGGAGGGCGACCGTGTTCAGGTGCGCGACCTGCCACCCCAGCACCCCGACGAAGTGGTGGATCTGCTGACCGAGGGGCTGATCGAGACCCTGACGCCCACCCGGTGGAGCATCGAGGCCGCCGCTTCGCCAGGCGGGCCGTGGACCGTCGGCGAGGTCGGCGAGGACGACCCCGACGAGGACGACGCCCCCGTGCATGTGGACACGGACGGCACCGTGCTGGCCGTCGCCGCGACGGAGACGGCGACCGTGCTGTACCTGCGCACCACCGCCGGCCCCGAGTGGGTCACCACCAACGGGCCGACCGGCGGCCAGGCCGAGCCCGGAGACCTTCCGGTCGACCTGTCCGTCGCCGGTGAGATTGTGCGGGCCACGAGGATCGAGCCGCTGGCCTGGGATATCTACGACCGCACGGTCACCGGCGGGTGGGGCTCCACGACCACGGGCCTGGCCTGGACGTCCAACTCCGGCCCGGCCGGGGACCGGTCCGTGGCCGCCGGGGAAGGCATCATCACCCTCTCGTCGCCGACGACCACCCCGCGCTTCCAACTGCTCCCCTTCGGGATCTCGGACTGCCAAGTGCTCGTCACCATCACCCCCAGCACGGTGGCAACTGGCGCCGCGCTGGCCGCCGGGGTCATCATGCGCGTGTCCGGCAGCGCCTACTACCGGGTGCGCGTCCTCCTCGGCACGTCCGGCGCGATCAGCATGGACGCGGCCCGCGCCTCCAACATCATCGGCGCGACGGCCCCAACTCCGTACACCTACGCGGGTGGGTCTGCGCTGCGGCTGCGGGCCCGGCTGGACGGTGACCGTATCCGCGCCAGGGTCTGGCCGGCGCAGGTGCTGGAGCCGGATGTGTGGTGGCTGGACCGCACCGTCACCACCGACCCGGTGCCGGTGGGGTTCATCGGCGTCGTCGCCGGCGCCGAACCGGGCAACACCAACGCCTCGCCTCAGCTGGCGTTCTCGGACTGGCAGATCGTCAACCCCCAGTACGCCGCGGTGCAACGCTCCATCAACGGCATCGCGCGCGCCCACCCGGCCGGGGCCGACGTGCGCCTCGCCCACCCCATGATCGTCGCCCTGTAGGAGGTGCCATGCCCTGGCCATGGAGACCCGGGATGCGCGTGACCGCCGGCCGGCTCGAAGAGGACAAGCCGGCGATCGTCGAGCAGCCGGCGGACATCTCCGTCACCAGCTCAACCACCCTCGTCAGCACCGACCTCGCGGTGCCCGTGGTGGCCGGCGCGTACTACATCTTCCGTGTGCGCACCGCATACGGCGCCTCGTCGGCCGGGGGCGCCCGGTTCGCTTGGACAGTCCCGACGGGGACGACCATGGTCCGCCGCGTCGAGGCGCCGGCCGATGGCAGCAGCGGAGCCGGCGGCGACATCACGATGCGGGCCCGGGACGCCGGGACAGAGCAGACGGTGGGTGGGGGCATCACCTTCGCCGGCTACCACGAGGACTGCCAGGTCAACGTCGGCTCCGTCGGCGGGGTGTGCACCCTCCGTTTCGCGCAGGCCACCAGCAACGCCACCGCGACGATCTTCCGCAACCAGAGCTTCATCGAGTACCTCCGCATCCGCTGACCCCGCCCCGCTGCCGCCCCTGGAGCGGGACCGTCCCATGTCTGGAGGTGGTGGCCATGGCCGCCCCGCTGTCCGCTGACCGGCTGTTGGCCGCCCTCCGTGCGGAGGGCGTGCGCGTGGTTGAGCACCGGTCCTGGCGCACCCACAACCGCAACACGAAGGGCCCCTGGGGGCCGGTCCACGGGGTGATGATCCACCACACCGTCACCAGTGGCACCGACGCCTCCGTCCGGCTCTGCTACGACGGCCACTCGGCGCTGCCCGGACCGCTGTGCCACGGCGTGATCGCGAAGGACGGCACGGTCCACCTCGTCGGCAACGGCCGCGCCAACCATGCCGGGTTGGGCGACGGCGACGTGCTGGCCGCGGTCATCGCGGAGCGCGTCTTGCCGGCCGACAACGCGGCGGACACCGACGGGAACGCGCGGTTCTACGGCTTCGAGTGCGTCAACCTCGGCGACAACAAGGACCCCTGGCCGGCTGCGCAAGTCGAGGCGATCGTGCGCGCCTCGGCGGCGATCCTGCGCGCGCACGGCTGGGGGAAGACCGGCGACACCTCCGTGATCGGCCACTCCGAGTGGCAGCCGGGCAAGGTCGACCCGCGGGGGCCCGGGATCTCCATGGGCGACGTCCGCCGACGCGTCGCCGAACGACTCAAGCATCCGGCCGACTGGAGTCCCGGGGGCTCCAACCCGCCCAACGAGCGTCCCAAGGAGGCCCCGATGCACCTGTACTTCGAACGCAGCCGCGGCGTCACGCTGACACCGGGCGACTGGTACACGATCACCTGGGACCGCGTCTGGGCGCCGGGCGCCGGCTGGTCCGACCGCGACCTCGCCCAGACGATCTTGCGCGGCGCGCACCTGTTCAGCCTGGACTTCGCCGTCAGGGCGAGCGGGCTGCGGCGCGGGCAGGAGATCCAGCTCCGGGCCGCGCGAAACCACCGCAAGCCCGGCGCCGAGTGGGCCCGCGCGAAGAGCTGGCCGATCAGCAGCCCCGTGCACGACGGCGGCCGGCTCCACGCGGTCCACCACTGGCAGAGCCACCTCCCCGCGAGCGACGACAACCGTCTCGTCGCCGAGGTGCTGGCCGTCGGGGACGAGCCCATCCAGATAGACGAGCTGACCGCCAGCCTGCTGGCGTGGCCAGCCTGATCACTTTGCGGACACCCGCAAAACGATTCCTACCAGCAGAAACGGACTGACCATGACCACCTGGACCTTCTGGCGCGCCACCTTGGAGCGGGCCGTGCGCACCTTCGCGCAGGTGCTGGCCGCCGTGCTCGGTGCCGACGCCGTCGACATCCTGACGGTGGACTGGCCCGCCGCCTTGGCGACCGCCGCTGGCGCCGCGCTTCTGGCGGTGCTCACCGCCGTCGCTACCCCGGGCGGGCCCGGTGCGACCGAGACGCCCACGCCGAGCCGCGCCGACCCCCTGGCGGCGAGGAGAGCGAGCCGCCCGTGACGCCCGAGCAGATAGCCGTCTGGGCCGGCGCCGCAACCGCGGTGTGTGCGCTCCTCGCCGGCCTCTGGCGCGCCGGCCGCGCGGCGATCCGTGCGGCCGCCCGCCTGGACGACCTCGCCGACGACTGGCGCGGGGAGCCAGCGCGGCCCGGCGTCCCCGCCCGGCCCGGAGTGCTGGAGCGCGTCGGGCGGATCGAGCAGCGGACGACGGAGATCGCCGCGGGGCTCGGCGACCTGGAGCGGCGCCTCGTCCGGGTCGAGCACGAGCTGCACCCCAACGGGGGCGGCTCGTTGCGCGACGCTGTCAACAGGGTCGACGCCAGAACCGCCCGCATCGCCCCCGACAACTGAACGCGCCCCACCCCGCCGTGTGCGGGGTGGGGCGCTTCGTCATGTCGCGGGAGGGAGTTCGTGTCGACGCCGACCGCCATCCGTCGGCTGCCCCTTGTGCCAGGCGCCGCACTCCGCATAGACGCAGGCTCAGTTCTTCCTCAACGATCTGGCGAACCGATGGCCGGACTCGGCTCCGCTAGCCAGGGTGCGGGTATGGACGTTTCCATCATCGCTTCGGTCGGTACGGCCTTCGTGACCGCTACGGTCACTGCCTCCGTCGCCTCGTGGGCTGCGCTACGCACCTCCGGAACAACCTGGCGGGCCGCCCACGCCAACCGTACTTTCGAGGCCCTCGCCGATCTTCTCGAAGCTACCGACCTCGGCATGCAGCCGAGGACCCTCGGCGCCCGCTACTCCACCGCCGTCACCCGAGTCCGCATCACCGCCAGAGGCCTTCCGTTCTATGACCGAGTCGAAGCCGTCATCACCAACGCCGACGCCTTCCGCTCCGCCACCAAGGCCCTGAAGCGCAACAGGGAAGCACCCTACTTCCGCGCTCTCGATGCCCTGGATCGCCAAGTGCGAGAGGAAGAGGGGCAGCGCGAAGCGGACGAGCGCAACGAGGAGTGGTATCCCCAGAACGAAGCGTTCAGCGCGGCACGTCGCGCGCTGACCAACCACTACGCCCGTCAGGACAATGGCGAAGACCCCGACCCTGGAGAGGTTCGACGCAAGTTCGAGGACGTGAACGCGTACTTCCATGACCTGTACTCCCCAACGGAGGTTGAGCTGCTCCTGATCCCTAAGAAGCAGCGACACGCTCTCTACGAGGAGCGCGAAGACAGGGAGCGAGGGCGCGATGAGGCTGCAGAAGCTCTTGGCAAAGACCGTGACCGTCTCGCGGACGCCGTGAGTCTGTGGAGCGTGACCCATCCGGGTCGGCTCGCTCGTAAGCTCGGCAAGTCTGACCGGAGTTGATGCCCCGATGCAGGCGCAGCAGAGGGGGCATCACCGCGCGCTGACCAGCACCAACGACCTGTTCATCTAACGGTCGTTACATGGAATCGGTGCACAGTGCGCCCGCGAGGGGAATCCGCACCGAAAGTTGTTCATCAAACGGTTCATCAACAGGTATCGTTCAAGTACCCACATCGAACCGATTGATGAACGAGGAGCCCCGTGGCGCTAGTTGGACTCGTCCGCGTATCCACCGACAAGCAGAACGTCGACCGACAACACGACGCGCTCGACCCCATCTGCATCAAGGTCTTCGAGGAGAAGGTCAGCGGCAAGCTCGCCCTCGCCGACCGCCCAGGCCTCAGCGCCGCCGTCGACTACCTCCGCAGCGGCGACATGCTCTGCGTCCAGGAGGTCGACCGCCTCGGCCGCGACACCCTCACCGGCCTCATGACCCTCGCCGAGCTGTTCAAGCGCGACATCGCCGTCAAGGTCCTCGAAGGCGTTGGGGCCGGCGAGCACAAGGAGATGAACCTCCTCCTCGAACTCGCCCTCGTCCTCGCCTCCGAGCGCCGCCGCGACATCGTCAAGAAAACGAAGGACGGCCTCGACGCAGCCCGCTCCCGCGGACGAGTCGGCGGCCGGCGCCCCGTCATGACGGAGGCGCTGACCATCCAGGCCGTCGCCCTGCGGGAGAAGGGCTTCACCCTGCGACAGATCCAACCCCACCTACGGATCGCCGAAGGTAAGCACAAGGGCAAGAACCCCAGCATCGGCGCCATCTCCCAAGCGCTCCGAGAGCGCGACGAGGCGATGGCGAGCGCGAGGTGACAGCAAACCCTGCATGTTGGGCATGGGGCACTGAAGTCCCCACGGAGGACACCGCGCGGCACAAGCTTCTCGCTCATGCCGACCGGATTGGATGCACCCCCGAACAGGCGGAGATCCTCTGGAGCCTTGAGCGTGCCGCTGGAGCGCTCGACGGTGAGAGCGTCCTGATCAACTGGCAGGCCGGGAGGTGCGCGGTTTGTGGGCACGTTCGCGACCTCGTCTGCGATCACGACCACGCCACGGGCCTCGTGCGCGGCTGGCTCTGCCGGTCCTGCAACACGACCGAGGGCACCAACCAGAACCCGGACACGATCTTCGCGCGGTATCGCGAGCGACACCCGGCCGCGATCCTAGGCGTCACGATCCGCTACCTGAACCCCGTCACCGGCGACTACGCCAAACCGCAACTGACCCGAGAAGTAGGCCGGGCAGACCGCTGGGTCGATGCGGCGAGCGAGGACATCGGCCTGTGAAGGCAACCTTCGGGTTCGCCGTTGGTCCAACTTGATGCCGAGCCGCGCTGCCCGAGGAGCCTCCGATGGCCATGACGTTCCGCATGACCGGTGACGATCAAGAGGCTGAGATTTACGACGAGACAGGCAGGATCGGCATCCTGTACCACGTGGAGCCGGACGAGGAGGATTTGACCTCGGGCTGGGTTGTCGAACTGAACGGGTACCGGCTCGGCAACTCACGGGCGACCGCACTCCTTCCGACCGCCGCCGAAGCGGTGGAAGCAGCGAGGCCGCTGTACGAGGAACTACTGGAGCACCGCCGCTACGTCGCCCGTGTCGAGGGGCGCCACCGCTTCATCTCGACGCCAATGGGTGGGCAGCCGAAGTAGGGCGCTTAAGGGAACGTTATGCGCTACCGCGTCCCCGCTTGCGGGGGTGACTCTGGCCCGATAGCGGTAGCCGCCCGTGGCCGCCGCGTGGCAGTCTGCCGTCATGAGCCCGGATGTGGCGGTGATGGGGGCGGGTCTGCCGCGCGGCGTGCGGCTGGAGCAGATGTCGGCCGCCGTGCGGGTGTTGACCGACCCGGCAGGGCCCGGGGAGCCGTGGACCGCCGCTGAGGTCGCCGCCGTGCTGCCGCTCTTGGCCGAGGGCCCGTCCGGCATCGCGACGGAGGCGTGGGGGATGCGGCTCCTCGCCGCGGCGGATCAGGCTGCTACCCGAACGCCAACTCCTCGGCCGTGAGCCACTGGCACTCGCCGCAAACGCGGCCGGGCACTCCGGAGGAGTCGGTGCGGTCGTAGATGCCGGCCGCCGCGCCGCAGTTGTCGCACGGCGGTGCCGCCGGCGAAGCGGGGCGCGGGCGAATGGCGGCCCGGCGGCGCGCGGCCTTCGACCAACCGCTCGCTGACTGCTCGGTCACGGCACGTCCCTCAGCCACTGCCACCGGCCGGCGGCGTCGGGTTCGTAGATGGCCCGGCCGCCGGGGTACACGCAGCCGGGTGACGGGAGCGCGACACCGCCGGCCCGCTCCTCCTCGGGTACGGCGGACAGGTCGAGCTGTTCGCCGTCACAGGGGCCGCCGTGGAGGGTCACCGTGGTCATGCCCCCCATGGTGTCAGCCGGGACTGACAGGCGGGGGTGATTCCGGCGCGGGCGGTCGCGGTTGGCAGGCGGGGCACATCTCGATCCGTTCGCCGTGCTCGTCCAGCAGCGCCCGCACCCGCTCGTCCGAGAGGTCCGCCTTCCCGCGCCACCAGCAGTCCGCGCGGTGCAGCACGCCGGACGGGCGGACGCCGGGGCGTCGCCGCTGCCAGCTGATCCACCAGCGGGCCCGCGCCGCTTCCTGTTCTTCTGCCGCCTGGATGGCCTGCTGCACTTCGGCGAGGGCGAGCCGTAGCGCGGTCTCCAGCACGCGCAGGCGCGGGAGATCGGGCGGCAGCAGTTCGGACACGCGTTCGATCGTAGAGGCGGGTTGCCCGCTACCACCGGGTGGGTCCGCCGCCGCGCCACTCCACCAGCGCCGGGTCCGACAGGTCCACGTCCTCGGCGTTCGGCATCCCCGCGCGCCGCAGGAACTCCCGCAGCTCAGACAGTGTCCGCGCCAGCCCGATCGCCTGCCCGTCCACGCGCACACGCCGGCCCCCGCCCTCCGTGGGCGGGTACACGACGATCGGCGGCCGGGCCATGACACCAGGGTCACGGGCCCGGCCGTCGGCCGCCACTCGACTACGCCGCCGATCGTTGGGCGAGCGGCATCCCGAGCAGGTCCCCGCGCGACCACCTGGTGCCGCACCCGCCGCACGTGGCCGCGTCCGTCGAGACGCCGACGCGCAGCCGCTCGCCGCACGGGCAGACGACGGCGACGCGCCGCTCCGCCCGCTCGCCGAGGGCAGCCGACCGCACGGCCGACCAGGCGTGCCCGATCTCCCGCAGCGCCTCCTCCACGGCCGGGTGCTGGCGGCACGCCCAGTCGAGGCGCCAGCGGAGCCACAGCGCCGGCCCGGCCGCCGCGTTCGGCAGCCAGCGCTCCGGCAGGTCGTGGCCGCCGACCGACGCCCAGTCCCGCGCCCACGAGTCCAACAGCGCGGGCACCTCTGCGGACAGGTCGACGGCGTGCAGGGCGATCGGCGGCCGGCTGCCGGCGGGGCCGTGGACGGCGACCAGCCCGCCCGAGCGGACCGGGACCGGCGACAGGGCGGCCAGCAGCCCCGGCAGCTCGGCCAGGCGGCCGGAGGCACGCTCCTGGCATCCGGGGCAGGCCAGCCGGTCCAGATCCCAGGCGGGCAGCGGGCGGTAGCAGGCGGTGCAGCAGGGGGCGAGGGTGGTCATGGCGTGCTCCTGGTGCTCGTGCGGGTGGCGCGGGGGGCTATACGGGCCCCTGAGGGGCTCTCAGAGGTCGGCTCTATCTCGGGGGCCGGGGAGGGGAGTTCGGGCGCGAGAGAGGCCCTGGGGCGGCTCCGTGGGGCTACGGCGGCCCGGTGGGTGGCCCGACAGTTCGCCGGGCCACCGGGGTCACGGCGCGGGGGTGGCGCAGTCGGCCCTGTGGTGGAACGCGCCGCTGGTTCGGTCGCATTCGCCGGTGCAGCGGCGCTGTGCGTCCACCTGGGCGTCGTTCTCCCCCTCGGTGGCATCCGCGTCCACCCGGAGGGCTGGCGGGCCGTCAGGGTCCCCGTGGGGCGCCACGGTGGGGGCGGTGGCAGCCTTGGCGGCCATGCGGGCGTTGTGGGCCATGGCGGCGGCGATCGCCTCGCCGATGCTCGAATAGCGGTCAGACATGGTCGGTCTCCAGGTGTCGGGCCAGCGCGACGGCGGCGGCGAGGGAGCACGCGTCGGGCGCGCAGCCGCACTGCTCGTGGCCGTCCTCGTCCGCCTCGCTGGCGACTCGCTCCAGCAGGTCGGCGACCGGAGGGAAAACGAACGGGTAGCGGCCGGCGACGCGGCCACTACCGCCGTGGAGGAGCCGCTGGCCGGGCCCAGCGGTGAGGTCGGCGGCGCGGCGGGATCGCTGGTCGGCGGTCCAGGTGTCGGCGCCGGACGCCTCGGCCGCGTCGGCGGCCAGAGCGCGTAGCCGGGACGCGGCCGCGCGGACGGTCGGAATCTGGTTGGTCATCGGGTGGTCCTCTCGGTGGTGGGGTTGGGCAGGGTGGTGCAGGTCGTGCAGGCGGGGCGGTTCCAGCCGTTGCTGGAGTACCGGCCCGCCTTGCCGCAGGCGGTGCGCACGGTGTTCCCGTCGGGCTCCCAGCGGGCGCGGTGCCGGTACGGGTCACCGAGGAACGCGACGGTCAGCGGGTAGTCGGGCTCAGGCATGGTCGGTCTCCTCAGTGGTCGTGGTTCGGTTGCGCCGCGCGGCGCGGGCGGCGGCCCTGCGCGCGGCCCGGTTGGGGCGGGGCTCGGGCTGGCCGTCGGGGACGAACACCTCGCCGATGATGGCGAGTTCGGTCTCCCACGTGGCGCCCGGGCGGCCGGCGTGCTCGCCGCGCGGGGCGGACGACGGGCCGCTCACCGGGCACCAGCCGGGTCGACCTCGGGGTGGGTGAACCGGATGGGCTTGCCCAGCTCCCGGGCGTAGGCGATCTCCGCGCGGGTGGAGTCGCCGATGTAGTCCCCGACCACCAGCACCTCGTCGGCCAGCCGGATCTTCGCGCGGTGCAGGTCGTCCAGCCCGGCCTTGATGCGCTCGGCGTTGGCCGGGTCCGCCCACAGGGAGTGCGGGGTCTTCATGTCGCATCCGGGCTTCACGACGATGCGGCCAGCGGCAGTCAGCTCCAGGTCGGCCGCTGCCATCTGCTCCATGAACCGGGTGCTGCCGCAGATGACGACGATCGGGGGCAGGGACAGCGCCTGGCGGGTGCGGATGCGGAGTTCTTCGGGGGTCAACAGCTGCGGGTAGCTCACGGTGTGGTCCTCCTGGTGGTTGGTGTGGTGGGGTGGTGGGGCGCCCGGCCGGCTATCCCCCGGCCGGGCGTCCTGCTGCGGGGTCACGGGGCCCATGTGGTGAGGGTGCGGCGGGTCATCCGGCGCCCAGCTCGCGAGCGACCGGCTCGCCGCTGCGGCAGGCCCATGGGGAGCATCCGTCCGGGTCGCCCATCTCGGCTCGTTCCAGTTCGGTCTCGTACACCTGGTCAAACACGGTGGTCTGCTGGTACTCGCTCGGCCGGATGCGGTCGATGGGCGCCTCGGCCAGGGGCTTGCGGCTGATGTGGAGGTACCGCTGGTGTCGCAGGCCGGGCCCGGTGCGGTACGCGGCGTCGAACCGGATGGCCTCGACCCACGAGTCGGGGTCGGTGTCCCGCATGCGGCGCCACTCGGCGTTGCCGTGGAACGGGCAGCCGATGCAGGCCGACTTCGCGGTGCTGCCCCAGCCCTTTGACCGCAGGTACGCCTCGCACTGCACGCGGGACATGCCCAGGTCCAGCAGCGGGTGTCGGGAGCGGGAGTAGCGTGTGTCGGCTCGGGTGGAGACGCGGCCGATCTCGTCGGCGCTGAACCCGATCCACTGCTCGGCCCACCGGTCGCGCGGGGGCTGGCCGACACGGGCCAGCGAGCCGACGCCGCCGCACACCGAGCACGGGCCGGGCACGTGGTCGCCACGCTTGGCCCGCCACGGGGCGATGCGGGTCCCGGTGCCGTCGCAGTACCGGCACGGCCGTGGGTCGGACGTCGCCGCGCCGAGGAGCAGGCGCACCTGCCGCAGAATCGGGGTGAGCTTGTAGGTCTGGGTGCAGCGGCGGTTGAGCATTCCCCGGTCCCCGGTGGCCGGATCGATGGTGTGGGCGGGGAGGGAGCGCTGCTTGTCGGGGTCGAGGACGTCGTCTTGGATGCGGCCTGCGGAGACGCGGTAGATGGGGATGCCGGCCGGCTGGGCAACCTCGCGCTCCAGCCGGTCAAGGTGGGCGTAGACGGAGGCGGGCTCCCAGCCGGTGTCGGCGAAGATCGCGCCGTCCAGGGGGCCTATGCGCCTCTCGGCGGCGAGCAGCAGCAGCGTGGTGGATTGCACGCCAGCGCCCAGGCTCAGCAGGCGCAAGGTCGGTTCGGTCGTCATGTCTCGGTCCTCTCGGTGGTGCGGCTGGGGTGGCTGGCGGTGAGGGGCCGGCCGCGTCGGGTGGTGCAGCGGGCGCCGGCCGGGGCGCGGCACCAGGGGCAGGCGACCGCGAGTTCGGGCGGGCGCGGGCGGCGCAGCGCCGGCGGGGCGGTCACAGCTGGTCCGCCAGTTCGGCGAGGCGCGCCTCCAACTGGGCCACGCGCAGGGCGAGGTTGTCCTCCTGCGGCAGCGTCAGGCCCACCGAGCAGGTGCACCAGGTGAGGAGGCGGGCCGTGTCGGGGCCGCCCTGGTTGGCTGCGGTTCCCATGCAGCCGGGCATCACGTCGCCGTCGAGGTCGGGGCAGCGGTGGCAGGTGCGCGGGCAGCGGTGGCCGGTCACGAGGCGGCGTCCCATCGCTGCTGCGCGGCGGTGGCGCGCTCGCGGTGGGGTCCGGCGCCGCGCGGACGGCCGGACGGCAACCGGCAGCCTGTGCCGAGGGGCGCCTGGCAACGGGGGCAAGGGATGGACATGGGGCCGGGCGCGCGGCGGGGCGCGGGGACCGCCCGGCCGACGCCGCCGAGGAGTTGGGCGACGGGCCGGGGCCGCTCCAGCCCGGACGCGGCACGGGTCCGCTGGCCGCGCAGGGCGGCGAGGTAGGCGGTCACGTCGTCCGGGTCAGCGTCCGGCACCTCGGCCGTCAGCCCGGGGCCGACGTAGTCCGCAGCGGCGTTCGCCCGCTGCCGCCGGATCTCGGCGATGATCTCCGAGGGGGAGACGAACGGCTGCCGGCCGGCGACCGTGGCGGCGGCGCGGCGCGCGGCGGGCAGGTCGTAGGCCGACAGAACGTCGTGCCAGGCGTCGGGGGTGAACTCGTCGAATCTCTGCTGGGGGCACAGGGCCCGCACGTAGCGGGCGAGCACCACGGTCTCGTCGGGGGTCATGAGATCTCCTGCTGCATCCGGGCCCGGGCGCGGGCCATGGCGCGGTCGAAAAGGTCGTCGGTGGTCTGCTGTTGGCGGTCGCCGTTCACGGCGCGCAACTGGGGGCGGGCGGTGCCGGGCGGCGGCAGCGGAGGCAACTCGCCCCAGCCGCGCATGAAGTAGCGGGCCGAGGACACCTCCGCGCGGGCGGCGGCCCGGGTGGCGTGTTCGACCATCGCGGTCACGCCGCACTTCTTGATGAGCGCCAGCACGGGGAACCAGGCGGTGCCTTGGAAGGGCCAGCGAACGACGACGCCGGCGGCGGTGAGTCCGTCAACGAGGGGGCGAGCGTCGTCGGGGATGCCGTAGTCGCCCGGCTCGTCGGTGGCCTGCTGGCTAGCTGGCTGGCTTGAGGAGTGTGAGGGGTATGAGGGGAAGGGGTCCGGAGAACCCGGACCCTTTCGGGGTGAAACCCGGACCCTATCGGGGTGAAACCCGGACCCTATCTCCGAGTTAGGGTCCAGGTTCTCCGGACCCTTTGTCTCCGATTGGGTCCGGGAACTCCGGACGCTGTGTCCGGGAACTCCGGACCCTTTCTCGTCGATAGCGTCCGGGGTTTCCGGACCCTTTCCAGCGACTTCGAGAGGTCGCAGAACGGGAATCCGGTACACCGCCCGCCGTCCCCGGCGGCCCGCCGACACCCCCTCCAACGCGCCCTTCTGACGCAGGGCCTTGATCACCTCGTACCGGCTGGACCGACCCGGCAGCCGCATCCGGTGAGCGATCACCGGGTCGTCCTCGATGCCCGGCCAGCACTCCCGGGTGGCGTCGTTGGCGGTCTCGGCCAGCACGCCGAGCGCCCATCGCTCGCGCCACGTCAACGTGGCTGGCGCGTGGTCGAGGACTTCGACGAACAGGCGGATTCCCACTGCGGCCTTCTCTCGCTGGTCAGTTGGTCGGGGTTGGGGTGGCCGCGCGGCGGGCGGCGGCGTAGGTGCGGTGGATCGCGACGCGCTCCTCAGGCGTGTATCCGCCGCGGATCGTGGCCCGGTGCTGGGCGCCCATCCCGCCTTCCTCGGCCATGGCTTCGCGGAGGCAGGTCACCGCGACCGGGCACACCCGGCACAGGCCCTTGGCGGCGCGGACGGCGTCCCAGTCGCCGACGGGCGGGTCGAACACGGCGGGCGGCAGGGCGCGGCACACGGCGCGGTCCTGCCACCGGCCCGCCGGGGCGGCCGTGGACCGGGCGTAGGGGCTGGTCACGCTGCCTCCTTGAGTGCGCGGATGATGTCGTGGACGTAGGCGGGCCGCATCCCGAGGCGGGCCGCGATCTCGCCTTCCGGGACGCCGAACCGGGCCAAGTGCTGAATCTCGGCGCGGCGTTCGGCGGCGAGCCGATCCCGGTGCCGGGTGGGCGGCGTGTCGTCGGCCTCCGGCACCGCGTCCGGGTCATCGATGTCATCCCAGGCGGCCGGGCCGTGCCAGCCCTGCTTGGCGGCGTAGGTGCGGCACCAAGCCGAGCCGCCGTCAGCGCCGGACCAGCGCCGGTAGACCTCGGCGACCGCGCGGGCCGTCGTCGGCCGCACCCCGGCGACATCACCGTTCGCGATGTGGCCGAGCGCCGTGCGGGAGAGGCCGGCCGCGTCGGCGATCCGGGTGAGGGAGTAGCCGATGGCGACGAGTGCCTGAAGCCGGCGGCGGGTGCCGCTGTCCTCGATGTCGCGCGCGGGCGGTGGGGGGCCGAGAGGCACGGCCAGGATCGCGCTGGCGATGGTCGGGGCGATGCCGGCGACAGCATCGGCGGCGAGCCGTCCGATGGTGGACCGTGCCGTGCCTGCGGCGGCGGCGATCTGGCCGTGGGACCAGCCAGCGGCGCACAGAGCTTGGACGTGGGAGCTGGCGGGTCCGGCGCTGGTGCGGATACGGCCGGAGATGGTCCGGGCGCTGTACCACTTGTTGTAGCGGTAGTTCGCGTTCCTGCACGGAGGGCGGCGGCAGCCGCGGAGATAGCAGGCGCGCGTGCCGTGCGGGGGCGCGGGCCTGGTTGTGGTGGTCATGCCGCCACCTCCGTCCCGGCGCTGGTGCCGATCCACTGGCGGCACGCGCTGGCCTTGGTGGTGGCGCGGCGGGAGGGGGCGTAGCCGTGGGCGCGGATGACGCCTCGGCGGGCGGCGATGGCGAGTTGGGGGCCCCACTGGTGGTGGTCGGCTGGCTCGTCCACCAAGCCCTCGGCGACCATGTCCGCCGCCTGGAACGGCACGCCCCGCGCGGCCATGACCCGTATGGCGGCCTGGCAGGCGGCGGCCCACGACGGGGCGGTGCGCTGCTCGGCGCGGGCCATGCCGGCGTCTCGCGCCGCCCGGCCAGCCGCCGGGTCCACGACGCCCGCGACCACGGCGGGGAGCTGGAGCTGGGTGCCGGTCACGACGCACCGCCCAGGTGGTCGGCGATCGCGTCGCCCAGGCCCTCCACGAGGGCGTTGCGCATCTCGGTCGGCATGTCGGGGTCGAATGCGAAGTGGATGCGGACGATCGGCCGCTCGTCGGCCTGCATGGTCAACGCGTGCTCGGTGGAGGGCTGGAGTCCGTCGGCGCCGAGGTCGATCGCCCAGCGGGACACGTCGGCGGCGCCGCCCAGCAGGTCATCGATCGCGCGCTGAGCGGCCTCGTAGGCGTCGTCGTCGAGGTCGTCCCAGTCGTCGTCGGGCCGGCTGGGGATCGGGGTGGACTCCATCTGTTCGCCGATACCGACGAAGTCGGGGTCCTCGGTGATCGCGTGGTGCTGTCGGGCCGCTTCGGCGCGGAGGTCGGCGTCGGTGTACGGGCGGTCGGTCATCGTGTGCTCCTGGGTATCGTCTTGGGTGGCCGCCCCCGGCCCGGTTCGGACGGGCCGGGCGGCGGCCGTGGCGGTGCCGGTCAGCGGCGGATGAGGGTCTTGGGGCGTCCGCAGACGCAGGTCTCCATGCCGCCGCTGCACTTCGGGCAGGCGCCGGCGGTCACGACGCGCTCGCCGTCAGCTCGCCGCCGTCGGGGCCGTAGAACCGCACCGCCGGCAGCTGGTCCTCGGGGAACACCACGAGGTCGGTGTCGATGTGGAACGGGAGGCCGTTCTCGATGGCGGTCTCGCGGGCGCTGTAGTCGCGGGCGCACAGCCACGCGGCGTCGCCGGGGGTGTAGCCCCAGAACTGCAACTCGCCTTCGTGCTGGAACAGGGGCCGGACCTGCTGGCAGTGCTGGCAGCGGCCGGTACGCGGCGTCTGCTGGGTCATCTCGATCTCCTCAGGTCAGGTGTGTTGGGGGTTCCGCCGGCCGGGCCGTGTCACCGGCCGGCGGGACCGGTCAGGGGGTGTCGGCGAGGCCGTGGCGCCGGAGGGCACCGTCGAGGTCGGCGGCCAGCTCGGCGGCCAGGGCGGCCCGCCACGCGTCCAGCTCGGCCTCGCCGGGCGTCGGCTCCGGCACGGGGCCCGTGGACCGGGTCAGGCCCGGCAGGTGCGCCAGCACCACCAGCCCCACACCCACGGCGATCAGGCCGGCCGCCACCGCGATCAGCGGCACGTAGGCGCTCACCGCGCACCGTCCTCGCCCGCCGGCTGGCCGGTGATCTGCGGGATCGCGAGGTGCGCCAGCGCCCCCGACCTCCACGCCTCGGCGATCGCCTCCCGGCCGCCGTCCACCGGCCGCACCGAGTGCGACGCCGCGCGCGTCGCCCGGATCTCCACACCCGGCACGTCGTGCACCTCACCGGTCTCCGTGTCGCAGACCTGCGCGACCCCGGCGGCCGTCATCTCCTTCAGCAGCCGCGTCGCGAACGCAGTCCGCACCTCGGTGACGACCCTGCTGACGACCTCGGGCGGGTAGGTCTCCCGTACCCACGCGAGGAACTTCTCCGCGTCGGTCACCGCGGCGGCTGGCTTCGGCGAGGTGCGGGAGATCGTGGCCACCTTCGTGCCGTCCGGCAGCCGCGCTTCCACCTGCCCCACGCCGACGTCGTCCAACTCGCACTGCATCGCGGCCCGCACGTCCTTCAGCCGCTCCGTGACCGTGTCGGCGAGGGTCTTCAACGCGGCCTCTTCCAAGGCCAAGTCGCTCAGCTTCATCAGGGCCTCCTCAGGCGGCGGTGCCGCGCAGCTGCGCGAGCAGGTCACGGATCGCGGCGGCCGACACGTCGGCCAGCGGGGCGCCGAGCGCCGAGTAGGCGTCGGACTCGATGTCGTCCAGCTGCATCTCGGCGGCGAACGCGCGCAGTTCGGCGACGGCGGCGGCGTGCTCGTTCACCGTGGCCGGGGCCGAGTCGGGCAAGATCTCGGCGTCCACCGCCTCCTCGGCCGGCTGCGGGGCGCCGGCGGCGCGGGCCTTCCCAACCTCGGCGATCTGCTCCAGGTACACGGGGCGGGCGCCGTCGGCAGCGGCCTCCCGGTAGATCCGACGGATCGTGTCCGCGTCCGGCGCCTGGTGAGCTTCGTGCAGGTAGTCCCGGCCCTGCGCGGCGGTCTGCGGCTGCTCCGGCGCCGGCGTCGCCCACGGGTCCGGCTCACCCGCCGGGACCCGCCGAAGGTGCCGGGCCGGAGCGGAAGCCGGCGCCGGGGCGTCCGACTGCTCGGCCTGCGCCATCTCCTCGGCCGTGTACACCCCGGCCAAGTCATGCGGGAACGCCATCCGGAGGGCGAGCGCCTCGGCGCACTTCGCCGTCATGGTCGCGGGCATCTTCGTCCACAGCCCGATCGGCGCGCCGTCCCGGTTGGTCTGCGCGTACTCGCTGTACTTCGCCACTGCGGGGAACCGTTGTCCGTCGCGGACGACGACCACCTTCGCGGCGGCCGGCGGCTCACTCGACAACCACACGTCGAACCACCGGCCCGACGCGTCGCACCACACCGTGTCCTCGTAGCCGAGGGAGTGTCCGGCCTTCGCGGCGGCGCGGTGCGCAGTAACCCGGTACCCGTCGATGCTCGTCTGCGGAGTGAAGACCTTCCGGCCGGCCCTCCGGTCGTACCGGCCGATCAGGTAGATCTGCCGGGAGAACGGGTCCAGCTGGGTGCGCTGGCAGAGGTGCAAGAAGCTGGACAGCTCGGCGCCGGTGACCTCGTTGTCGATGCCCGACTGCTGGAGCACGGCGGCTTGCTCGGGAGTCCATGCGGTCTGGTCGGAGCGGATGGCGAGGGCGCCGCCGTGCTGCGTGATTTCGGTGCTCATCGATGCCTCCAGCGGCGCAGGGTGGTGATGGGGTGGTGGTCGCCGTCGGCGGCGAGCTTCAGCGCGGCCAGTCCGGCGCCGGCAGCGGCCAGCATCAGGGCGACGATCACGACCCACCCCCGGCCAGCCGCATGAGCCGTTCCAGGTCGGCTTGGTCGTCCGCGTCGAACTCGTCGGGCCGGAGGGACATCTGGTCTGCGGCGAGTTCCAGCGCGAAGGTGAGGAACAGTCGCGCGGAGTCCCGCAGCGCCTCGCCCGGCGTCGGGCCGGCGTCCGCGTCGTCGGCGAGGCGCCGCAGGTAGTCGGCCGCGTCGCAGTGGCAGGCCATGTAGCCGGTGTCGCGGTCGTCCGAGCCGTGGTCGGGGCAGTCCGCCACGATCTCGTCGGCCGCGTCCCGCAGCGCCTCGCCCGGCGCCGGTCCGGCGGGCCGCGGCGGGGCGGCGGACAACTGCTCCTGCTGCTCAGCCACCACCGCGCGCGCCGCGTCACGCTGCTGCGTCAGGTCCGCGACCTGGGCCCGCAGCCGGGCGACCTCGGCAAGCAGCGCGGCACTGTCGGCCTGCTGGCGTGCAACGTCCCGGTAGAGCCCCAGCGGCCAGCTCGCCAGAGCGGACACGCGGCGGGCGTCGTTCAACCGCTCAGCCATCTGATCCAGCCGCTTCGGCGTCAACTCGGTGTGCTCGCTCATCGGGCACCGCCCTCGCCCTGATCGGCGGTCGGCTCGTCCGTCGGCAGCCACGCCGTGACCTGCACGGAGACGCTCCCGAACGAGGCGTGCAGCGTCGTCATCTGCGTCCAGCCGCCGGTGGCCGACTCCAGTGCCTCGCCGTCCTGCTGGCGCCGCTGCTCCCCGCCCAGCAGTCGGGAGACGGCCTCCAGCAGCTCCGGCCCGTGGCTGCCCACGGACGTGACGCGCAGCGCCGGGTAGCCGCCCGGCTGCCGGCCCACGTCCCACGTGACGACCGTCGGGTCGTCGACGCCGGGCACGGTCGCCAGGAGGTTCAGCAGCTCGCCCATCACGGCGTGAAGGTGGCGGATCGTCGGCTCGCTCATGCCGCCACCGCCCAGCTGCGCCCGGCCGTGGCCAGCGCGGCGAACGCGGCGTCGTGCTCGTCGAGCAGGTGGCGGATCTCAACACGGTCGACCGGCAGCGCATCGCGCAACTCGCGCACCCGGTCCGGGTCGGTGGGGATGGTCGTGCGGGTAGGCTCGTTCGTCACGGCCTACTCCTCTCTCTCATTGGTGTGGTGGGGTAGGTCAGGCGCCGTGGCTGCGGCGCCCGGGCCGCCCTCGGGCGGCCCTTCCACGTGGGGGATCAGGCGGCGGCGCGGAGGCGTCGGACGGCAGGCGCGTAGGCCTTCGGCGTCCGCTCGTTCGCCTCGGCGATCAGCCGCAGGTGGCGCGCCGTGAGACGCGGGCTCTTGCCCACGTAGGTGCACGGGATGCGTCCGTTCTGGCACGCCTCGATCACCCAGTTCGGGGTCTTGCCGAGGATCGGCGCAGCCTCCTCGGGCGTGAAGAACTTCAGCTCCAGAGCGGCGCCGCTGACGCCGGCCAGCGCCTCGACACCGGCGGCGAGCCGCGCGATCAGGTCGGTCAGGCCCGGCGGGGCCTCAGCGGGGTCCACGAGCGTCGTGGTCACGGGTTCTCCCTAGTGATGGCGGCGACTGGGACATCCAGCGCTGCGGCAATCCGTTGCAGGGTCTCGGGGCTCGCCCCCCGCTCGCCGGACTCGATCCGGTGCAGGAAGACGTGGTCCCGGTCTATGAGCTGCGCGAAGCAGCGGAGACTCACCTGGTGCGTGGTTCTGAGGGCCTTGATTGCGGCCCCGTTCGGTCTCACGGGAAGAATCTAACCCGTTAAAAACCATGAAAGCAAGGCGTTGCGCCGGACTCTAACGGATTCTGCGGGCTTCTCGGCCGGTCAAGCGGCGCACGGGCGGCGCACAGAGGCAACGTTTTCCATGGGTTTCCACCCGTTACTGCTGGTCAGATCGGGTTACCACTCGGTGCGTGTTGCCTAGCCGTGCGGCATGATGAGTCGCATGACTGCCGACTGGAGTCGCCTCGCGGCCAAGATCAAGACCCGGCGCCGCGAGCTAGACCTCACCCAAGCCGGCCTCGCCCAGCGGGCCGGCGTGTCAGAGTCCTCCGTCTACCTCGTGGAGGGAGGTCGCGAGCGGAAGCGGCTGCCGACCACCATGCCCGCCATCGAGGCAGCGCTCGGCTGGGACTCCGGATCAGCCGAGGCGATCCTCGGCGGCGGCGAACCAGCAACCGTCGCCAGCCCGGCGGCCGGGACCGTCGGGGGCGGTGAACTGGCGGACGGGATGCCCCTACGCCTGAGGCACGAGCTTCGCCAAGGGCACGTCGTCGACTCCGCCGTCGTGGACCGCCCCGGCGCCGGACGCTTCATCGTGGTCTGGAAGACCGACGACGCGGCCAGCGAGCCCACCGACGAGGACCTGGCCGAGTGGAGCCGCATCCACCGCGCCCTACATGGCATTGACGGCGAGTCAAGTAACTGAGAACGCACGCAGATAGTCACTAAATGCGCATAGCCCGTTTACGCACAGCACCCACTGTGTCAGGATTCAGTCACCGCAAGGGGGACATCCTGAGTGAGGGGGCGCCATGGTGCGCGCGATCCGTGTACCCGAACTGCCGGGCGGGGCAGCGATCATCATCGACGACCAGCCCGGATCAGTCATCATCTGGATCAGAGACACTCTGACCGCCGGGGAGGTGGCCGACATGCTGGCCGAGGTGTGGAGCATCAGCGAGCAGCGGGGCCTCTGGCGGCGTATGCCCGCGGCCGCCTGACATGGCGCACGCCGAGAAGCGCGGCAAGTGGTGGCGTGGTCGATACAAGCGGCCCGACGGCAGCTGGGGGAGCGTCAGCCAGGACGACGACGGCCAGCGCTTCCGGACCAAGAGGGCCGCCGAGCAGTTCGCCGAGCAGTTGGAGGCAGACGTTCGGCGGCGGACCTTCATCGACCCTCGGAGTGGGCGGTCCACCGTCGCCGACTGGGCAGCGGCGTGGATTGAGTCCATCGAGGTGGGGCCGCTGACCCTGCGCGACTACCGCAGTCGCCTGGCGGCCTCGATCCTGCCGCGGTGGGGCGCAACTCCCGTGGGGGACATCACTCCCGTCGCCTACACCACCTGGGAGCGGCAACTCCGCGAGGAGGGATATGCGGAGAACTCGATCTCCGGCATCCGGAGTCTGCTTCGTACCATGCTCGACGACGCAGTCGCCTCCAAGTTGCGCGTCGACAACCCGGTGCCCAGCAGGAGGAAGGGGCGGCGCGGGAAGTACGTGTCCAAGCGGGGCGAGCCCAAGCGCGTCTACCCGAACGCCCGGCAGGCCCTGTACGTCGCCCGGAACGCGCTCGCACTGCGCGGTCTGCCGATGTACGCCATGGTCCTCACCAGCTACTACACCGGACTGCGAATCGGCGAGCTGGCCGGGCTCACCCGGGATCGACTACACCTGGATGGCGACGATGCCGGGCCCCGAATTCTGCTGGAGCACCAGTCGCAGTACGTCGACGGGAAGCCTGCGCTGATTCCCGCGAAGTACGGCTCGGGGCGCGGGCTCATCATCCACCGTGGACTCGCCGACCTGTTGCGGCGCCTGCTCGAAGCTCAGTCGGGGGAGTGGGTGTTCACCGCGCCAAAGGGTGGGCGGCTGCTGATCGGCGGCGACTTCTACAGCTACACCTGGCGACCCATCGTGGACGGGCGTGCACCCATCCCGTCGCGCCGCGGGCACGGGGCGCAGCCCGGAATCCGGCCGGTCCTGGGTATGGCCGGTCTGGACCCCCACGGTCTGCGCCACGGGCAGAAAGTGGCGCTGGACGAGGCTGGGCACCCAAGGGTCGCCGTCGAGGAGCGCATGGGGCACACCCTGCAAGGCGTAGAGGGGGTCTACAGTCACACGACGCTCGCGATGGAACTGAAGATCGCGGAGACGCTGCAGTCCCTCTGGGAGGACTCCTTCCGTCCGTCGCTAGACCGTGGCTACGGGCCCATGCCGACGACCGAGGAGCAGGAGAAGTTGATCTCCCAAAAATCTCCCAAGCGGCCCCGGAAGGTCCCCAGGCAGCGCTCCGCCTCAGCCGACGCAAGCCAGTCGACCAAGGCGTAAGCGCCCGCTGACCTCCCGTGGCGCGGGTCAGGGCAGGTTCCTCGCCATCACGATCCGCTGGATCTGGTTGGTGCCCTCGTAGATCTGGGTGATCTTGGCGTC
>NZ_JAVREO010000030.1:0-49489 GCF_031845445.1 Streptomyces chisholmiae
CTTCGACGGGGAGGACCGGCTCGTCGGGGAGGGGGCGGGGGTAGAGGAGGGTCATGCCGTCGGCGGTGAGGAACTGGGCGCCGTGTTCGTCCAGGATGAGGCGTTGGTCGAGGGTGGAGGCCCAGGATGTGCCGAACCAGCGTCCGGCGCGGTAGCTGGAGATGTGGTGGCGTTCGATGACCAGGGGGAGGATGCCGGGGAGTTCGACGTCGGTGGCGGACATCAGCAGTTCGCCGGTGGCGACGTCGACGGGGTCGCCGCAGGCGTTGCGGCCGTTCATGGGGACGCCGTCGCCTCGGGTGCGCCGGCCGAGGCCGAGGGCGCCCTGGCGGAGGCCGCGAAGGCCGGTGGAGCCGGCGCTGCGGAGTCCTCGGGCCAGGCCCCCGAGGGTGGTGAGGCCCTTCATGCCGGGGATGCAGTCCAGCGCCGCGAACGCGACGTCGAGGAGGCCGGCTTCGCCCCGTGCGTATTTGATCAGCGTGTCGGCGAGGACGATGACGGCGGCGGCGAGGACGACCCAGGCGAGGGGGCCACCGATGATCATGACGACGACGCCGAGGACGGCGACCACCAGCTTGCACGCCTCGACCAGGGTGTCCCAGTTGTCGGTGACCCAGTCGATCGCCTTCTCCCACCAACGCCGGTTCTGGATCCCGGCGTCGGACGCTTCCTCAATGCCCTGAGCACACTGCCGAGCGGCCTCCTCGCGCATCTCCTGGGCGTCCTGCGCGAGTTGGCGGGCAGCGGAGAGCCGCTCCTCGGCGTCGTTGACCCGGCTCTGGGCGGCGCCGGCCGCCGCTTCGGCGGCCTGCTGGTCCCGGGCGGCGGCCCGGACATCGGCCTCGTCCGGCGGCTCGACGTTCTCCCGTTCGCCCTCGCGCTGCAACCGTTCGGCCTCGTCGCCGGCCCGGCCGACCCAGTCGGTGGCGTCGCCGAGCGCGGACTGGGCGGAGGCCAGATCCGCCTGGGCGGTGACGGCCCGGTCCAGCGCGCGGTCGGCCATGCCCTGCGCGGTCTGCAACTTCGGCCAATAGACGTTGAGCGCCTGAGCACAGAGGCTGTAGGAGTCCTCCAGCTTCGTGAGATTGTCCGGGACCCCGTCGAACTCCCGCCGGAACGCGTCCGCCGACAACCCCGCCCAGTCCAGGACGGCTCGTTCGCCCGCCATGCCGCGGATCTTGCCGAGCGCCTCGCCGACGTCATCGGCGAACTCCTGCAACTCCTCCGCCAACTCCCGGACCTCGTCCGGATCCCCCGGCGTCGGGTCCCGGTCCATATCCACCGGTGACCAGTCAGACGGCCGTGCCACGATCCCCCCCAAGGTCGTGTTCAAGGTCTACAGAAAGCTACCCACCGGTCAGGCGGACCAGTGCTGTGTCGCCAACTCCTGGACCGCGACCTACCGTCGCCCCACGTGGCGGACGAACGCCCCCCAGGCGTCCGCGCCGAAGGTGAGCACGTCCGTCCTCACCTTGCTGTCCCGCACCGGCACCGCCCCCGGCACCCCGTCCCGCACTTCCAGACAGGCCCCGCCGTTGCCACTGCTGTGGCTCGACTTACGCCAGTGCTGCTTACTCATCGTGTTCCTCAGCCAGTTGATTCACGAGAGCGACTGACTGCCGTGGGGCGAGTGCGTCGGCCTTCAGACGCTCGATTCTCCGGGCTACGTCGCTCAAGCGTCCCTCTTCCTCGCTGAGCTGCCCTCCCATCACTGTATCGGAGTACAGGCACTCCTGACCGTCCTGCTGTCGCAGCACGATCAGCTGTTCCACACTCGGCGGAGCCCCCAGGCTGATGGGAAGCACCTGAAGGGTCACATGAGGCAGGGCCGCCATCGTCACCAGGTGAGCGAGTTGGGCACGCATGACAGCACGGCCACCAACCGGGATGCGCAGGCAACACTCGTGCAGGACCGCCCAGAACGACGCCGGCTCGTCGCCCGTCAGCACCAACTGCCGTTCCAGCCGCGCCTGCACCTGCCGGTCGAGGGTCTCCGCCGGGGTGTCCGGTGCGTAGGCCTCGAACAACGCCCGGGCGTAGGCGCCCGTCTGGAGCAGCCCGGGTACGACGAGGACCGAGTACTCCGTGATCAGCCGTGCCCTGCGCTCGCGTTGCACGAACGGCTGGAACCAGGCGGGCAGGCCAGTGGCCACCACGCGGGCCCGCAGCCGGGTGAACAGTCCGTCCGTGCCGAGGGCGAGGTCGCAGCCCTCCACGAACCGTTGCGACGGGACGATCAGGCCGGACTCGACCTTGGAGACGTAACTCAGGCTGTAGCCGGTCGCCTTGCCGAGATGTTCCTGGGTGATCTTGCGGCCGAGGCGGCCGGTCCTGATCTCTGAACCGAGGAACACGAGATCATTCAAACCACGGCCGGACACCCCGGTTTCCACATCACTGGCCTGCTTCTTCAACAAGGCGACCCCCAACAGCGACCGGGCGGGACTTGAATTCCGGTCAATGTACCCACTGTTGGTGCTCTTGGATCTGTTCTCCTGGGGGCGTTCCCCCGCAAGGACGAACCGTGCCCGTCAGGGCGACGGAATCGGGCTCATGAGAAGAGGAACCGTCATGTTCTATTCCTGTGCCGACTATCTCGAACCGCACATGGCCGTGCCGGACGGGCCGTTGCCCGTCGATCCGTTGAGCCGGGTGCGGCCCGAGCCCAGGCCCGTCGAGGGATGTGCGGAGTGTGGCGAACTGGCCGTGGGGCGGAACCTGGCGAAGTACTACGAGGACTGGCCGATCGTCACCGACTTCAACGTCCTGCTGCGCCAGCACCCCGACCACGGGCAGTCGCGGTAGGGCTCAGCCCCAGCGGGCCGTGCGGCCCAGGAGCAGCGCGGTGGCGGCCGGGCCGGCCGTGGAGGTGCGCAGAACCGTGGGGCCCAGCCGGTAGCCGGCCGCGCCGGCGGTCGCGAAGGCGGCCAACTCGGCGTCGGTGACGCCCCCTTCGGGGCCGACCACCAGCACCAGCGAGCCGCTGGTGGGGAGTTCGGCGGTGGCCAGCGGCAGCGTCGCCGTCTCGTGCAGCACGCCGGCGAAGTCCGCCTCGGCCAGCAGCCGGGCCACCCCGGCCGTGGTGAGCGGCTCGGCGACCTCGGGCACCCGCAGCCGGCGGGCCTGCTTGGCCGCCTCGCGGGCGGCGGCGCGCCACTTGGCGAGCGCCTTGGCGCCGCGCTCGCCCTTCCACTGGGTGACGCACCGGGCCGCCGCCCAGGGCACGACGGCGTCCACGCCGGTCTCCGTCATGGTGGAGACGGCCAACTCACCGCGGTCGCCCTTGGGCAGCGCCTGGACCACCGTGATCCGGGGCGTGGGCTCCGGCTCCTGGCGGCGCTCCAGGACGGTGACCGCGAGGCGGTCCCGGCCGACGACCTCGGCCACCCGGCCGAGGGCGCCCCGGCCGGCGCCGTCGCTGAGCACCAGCTCCTCACCGACGCGCAGCCGGCGCACCGCGACCGCGTGCCGGCCCTCGGGGCCGTCCAGGGTCAGCGGCGCGCCCGGCTCGGCGTGCGCCAGCGAATCGACGAGGAAGACCGGCGCGCTGCTCATCGGCCGTTGAACGCGTCCTTCAGCCGGGAGAACAGGCCCTGCTGCCCGGGCTGGAACTGGCCGGTGGGCCGCTCCTCGCCGCGCAGCTTGGCGAGCCGGCGCAGCAGCTCCTCCTGCTCCGGGTCGAGCTTGCTCGGGGTCTGCACCTCGACATGGACCACCAGGTCGCCCCGGCCGTTCCCACGCAGGTGCGTGACGCCCCGGCCGTGCAGCGGGATGGACTGGCCGGACTGGGTGCCCGGGCGGATGTCCACCTCCTCCTGACCGTCCAGCGTCTCCAACGGGACCTGGGTGCCCAGCGCGGCCGCCGTCATCGGGATGGTGACCGTGCAGTGCAGGTCGTCGCCGCGCCGCTGGAACGTCGCGTGCGGCTTCTCCTGGATCTCCACGTAGAGGTCGCCGGGCGGGCCGCCGCCGGGGCCGGCCTCGCCCTCGCCGGCGAGCTGGATGCGGGTGCCGTTGTCCACGCCGGCCGGGATCTTGACGTTCAGCGGGCGGCGGGTGCGGACCCGGCCGTCGCCGGCGCAGTCCGGGCAGGGGGTCGGCACGACCGTGCCGAAGCCCTGGCACTGCGGGCAGGGACGGGAGGTCATGACCTGGCCCAGGAACGAGCGGGTCACCTGGGAGACCTCGCCCCGACCGCGGCACATGTCGCAGGTCTGCGCCGAGGTGCCGGGGGCGGCGCCCTCACCGTTGCAGGAGTCGCAGACCGTGGCCGTGTCGACCTGGATCTCGCGGGTCGTCCCGAAGGCCGCCTCGTTGAGATCGATGGTGAGCCGGATCAGGGCGTCCTGACCGCGCCTGGTGCGCGACTTCGGGCCCCGCTGCGAGGCGGTGCCGAAGAAGGCGTCCATGATGTCGGAGAAGTTCCCGAAGCCGGCGCCGAAGCCGGCGGCGCCAGCGCCGCCCGCCCCCCCGAGCGGATCCCCGCCCAGGTCGTACATCTGCTTCTTCTGCGGATCGGAGAGCACCTCGTAGGCGGTGTTGATCTCCTTGAACCGCTCCTGCGTCTTGGGGTCCGGGTTGACATCCGGGTGCAGTTCCCGGGCCAGCCGGCGAAACGCCTTCTTGATCTCGTCTTGCGAGGCGTCTCGCTGCACACCCAAGACCGCGTAGTAGTCCGTCGCCACCTAGTTCTCCGCGAGGATTTGTCCGACGTACCGTGCCACCGCGCGCACCGCTCCCATCGTTCCGGGGTAGTCCATCCGGGTCGGTCCGACGACTCCGAGCTTCGCGACCGCTTCGTCCCCTGAACCGTAGCCGACCGACACAACCGATGTGGCGGTCAGCCCCTCGTGAGCGTTCTCATGACCGATCCGCACCGTCATCTCCGAGCCCTTGGCCTCCCCCAGCAGCCGCAGCAGGACGACCTGCTCCTCCAGCGCCTCCAGCACCGGGCGGATGGTGAGGGGGAAGTCCTGGCCGAAGCGCGTGAGATTGGCGGTGCCGCCGATCATCAGCCGCTCCTCGGTCTGTTCGACCAGAGTCTCCAGCAAGGAGGCCAGCACCGTCGAGACCGCGCCGCGCTCCTCCGGGCCGAAGGCGTCCGGGAGATCGGCGACCAGCCGGGGCACCTCGGGGAAGCGCTGCCCCACGATCCGGCTGTTGAGCCGGGCCCGCAGATCGGCGAGGGAGGTCTCCCCCAGCGGCGCCGGGCAGTCGATCATGCGCTGCTCGACCCGGCCGGTGTCCGTGATCAGCACCAGCATCACCCGGGCCTGGGCGAGCGCCAACAGCTCCACGTGGCGCACCGTCGAACGACTGAGCGACGGGTACTGGACGACGGCGACCTGGCGGGTGAGCTGGGCCAACAGCCGCACCGTGCGGGCGATCACGTCGTCGAGATCGACCGCGCCGTCCAGGAAGTTCTGGATCGCTCGGCGCTCCGGGGAGGACAGCGGCTTGACGCCGGCCAGCCGGTCCACGAAGAGCCGGTACCCCTTGTCCGTCGGCACCCGGCCGGCGCTGGTGTGCGGCTGGGCGATGTACCCCTCCTCCTCCAGCGCGGCCATGTCGTTACGCACCGTGGCCGGCGAGACCTGGAGGTTGTGCCGCTCGGTCAACGCCTTGGAGCCGACCGGCTCCTCCGTGCCGACATAGTCCTGGACGATGGCCCGCAGCACCGCAAGCCTGCGCTCACTGAGCACGCCGCACACCTCCCGACCGGCACTTCACGATCCGACTGCCCCTGGCACTCGCTCACGCAGAGTGCCAGTACCGGCTCCAGTGTACGGCCGGGTACCCCGCCCGGGGAACGAGCGGCCGGCGAGAACGCGAACGAATCCGGGCCGGTGGCCGACCGGTATCCGGTCGCGAAGAACGACCGAATCCGGGGAGGAGAACGGCTGGAAACCGCCCCATAACGGAGCGCGAACCCCCGTTCACGCGCCGGCGGTTGCCCCCGGCGCCCCGTCCGGGCCCGCCACCGCCGGCGCCGGGCGGCTACCGTCGCGGTCATGACGGGGATCGACGAGGGCCCGGCGGGCTGGCCCGCCCCCGGACGGGGCTGGCGGGAGATCACGCCGGGCGTCTGGCGGCGCCGACTGCCGGGCTGGGACGAGACGGTCGGCGCGGTGGCCGGCCGGGACGGGCTGCTGCTGGTGGACGCGGGCCCGTCGCTGGCGGCCGGCGCCGAGCTGCGGGAGCAGCTGGCGGGAGGCTCGCGGCCGCCGGTGCGCTGGCTGGCCGTGACCCACCCGCACTTCGACCACCTGCTGGGAGCCGGCGCCTTCCCCGAAGCCGAGCTGCTGGCCGCGGCCGGCGCGGAGCCGCCCTGGCCGGCCGGTGCCCCGGCGGCGGTGGCCGACGGGGTGGCGCTGGGCTTGGACCGGGCGGAGGCGGCGCGTTCGGGCGCCGCGCTGCCGGCGCCGCACCGGCTGGTGACCGACGCGCTGACCCTGGACCTGGGGCGTGGGCGGCGGGCGACGCTGACGAACCTGGGCCCCGCGCACTCGGGCCACGACCTGGTGGTGAAGGTCACCGACCCGGCCGGGCCGCCGGTGGTGTTCTGCGGGGACGTGGTCGAGGAGTCCGGGGAGCCGCAGGCCGGCCCGGACGCCGCCCCGGCGCGTTGGCCGGCCGCCCTGGACCGGCTGCTGGCGCTCGGTGGCGAGCGGGCCCGGTACGTGCCGGGGCACGGCGCGGTGGTGGACGCGGCCTTCGTCCGGTCCCAACGGGCGGCGCTGGCCCGCCGCTTCGAGGTGCCGGACGAGCCCCACCGGGACGCCGGCACGTGATCGAATGTGGTCATGCGCGCACGTTCCTATGATCCCGATCTGACCCCGCCGTGGCAGCGGCCAAAGGCGGTGCCCGAGGTGCCGGCCGATCCAGGGCTGGTGGTCGAGGAGGTCACCACCGGCTTCTGCGGCGCGGTGATCCGCTGGGAGAAGACGGCCGAGGGGCCCACGGTCACCCTGGAGGACCGGTTCGGGGCGCACCGGGTCTTCCCGATGGTGCCGCGCGGCTTCCTGCTGGAGGGGCGCGCGGTCACCCTGGTGCGCCCCCAGTCGGCGCGGACGGCGCCCGGCCGGCCGGCGCGCACCGCGTCCGGCTCGGTGGCGCCGCCCCCGGGGCGCGCCCGGGTGGCCCGCGCCGGCCGGATCTTCGTGGAGGGCCGGCACGACGCGGAGCTGGTGGAGCGGGTCTGGGGCGACGACCTGCGAGCCGAGGGCGTGGTGGTGGAGTACCTGGCGGGGGTGGACGACCTGCCGGCCGTGGTGCGGGAGTTCGGGCCCACCCGGACGGCGAGGCTCGGGGTGCTGGTGGACCACCTGGTCCCGGGTTCCAAGGAGTCGCGGATCGCCGACGAGGTGCGGGCCGCGCACGGCGAGGGGCTGGTGCTGGTCGTCGGGCACCCGTTCGTCGACATCTGGGCGGCGGTGAAGCCGGCGGCGGTCGGCATCCCGGCCTGGCCGCAGGTACCGCGCGGCCAGGACTGGAAGACCGGGGTGTGCCGGGCGCTCGGCTGGCCGGAGAACACCGGGGCGGCCTGGCAGCGGGTGCTGCGCTCGGTCCGCGACTACCGGGACCTGGACCCGGGGCTGCTGGGGCCGGTGGAGCACCTGATCGACCACGTCACGGTCGGCGGCCCGGCCGGCCCGGCGGACTGAGGCCGGTCTTGGCGGGCGGCCCCGGCGGGCGGTCCCAGCGGGCGGTGCGCGCGGCCGCGGGCTCCGGAGCGGGGCCTCGGACCACGACATCGGACCAGGACCTCGGCCAGGCTCCAGGACCCGGACCTCAGGCCGGGCCCTCGGAACCGCGACGTCGGCCCGGGAGCCGGGCCAGGCCCTCGGACCAGGAGCTCAGACCAGGAAGAGGTCCTCGTCGAAGACCGTGACCACCACGACCACCATCAGACCCTGCCCGATCAGGTACTCGATCAGGATGCCGGGCGCCACCTGCGCCTTGCGGTTGTCCTCGTGGGTGCCGACCGGCGCGCTCGCCTTGTGGTAGGGATCACGGGCCAGCTTGGCCAGGCCACGGTCGAGCAGCTCCTTGCGGTGCGGGGCCATCCGCTCGGCGGACTCGGCGGCCTCGGTGGTGAAGGAGATCCGCAGGTCGAACACGGTGCCACCTCCCCGGCGCCGGGCCGTCCCCGGCGCATGCCGGACAATGGCGAGTATGCCCTCCGCCCTGCCCGAAGGCGACCCCATGCCGAGCGACGGCGCCCTGCCGGCCACCGCGCTGGCCGACGCCGCCGACCGGCCGCTCGCCTTCTACCTGCACGTCCCGTACTGCGCGACCCGCTGCGGCTACTGCGACTTCAACACCTACACCGCGAGCGAGCTGCGTGGCTCCGGTGGGGCGCTGGCGTCCCGGGAGAACTACGCCGCGGTGCTGACCGAGGAGATCCGGCTGGCCCGCCGGGTGCTGGGCGCCGACGAGCGGCGGGTGGCCACGGTCTTCGTCGGCGGCGGCACCCCGACCCTGCTTCCGCCGGCCGACCTGGCCCGGATGCTGGACGCGGTGCGTCAGGAGTTCGGGCTGGCCGAGGACGCCGAGGTGACCACGGAGGCCAACCCGGACTCGGTGGACGCGGCCGGCTTGGCGGCGCTGCGCGAGGCCGGCTTCAACCGCGTCTCGTTCGGGATGCAGAGCGCCAGCCCACACGTGCTGCGGCTGCTGGAGCGCACCCACACGCCGGGCCGCCCCGAGCGGGCCGTGGCGGACGCCCGCGCGGCCGGCTTCGAGCACGTCAACCTCGACCTGATCTACGGCACGCCGGGCGAGAGCGCCGAGGACTGGTCCACCACCCTGAAGGCGGCCCTGGCCGCCGGGCCCGACCATGTCTCGGCCTACTCGCTGATCGTGGAGGAGGGCACCAGGCTGGGCCAGCGGGTGCGCCGCGGCGAGGTGCCGATGACCGACGACGACGTGCACGCCGACCGCTACCTCCAGACCGAGGAGGCGCTCGGCGCGGCCGGCTTCGAGTGGTACGAGGTCTCCAACTGGGCCACCACGCCGGCCGGTCGCTGCCGCCACAACGAGCTGTACTGGACGGGCGCCGACTGGTGGGGCGCCGGCCCGGGCGCGCACAGCCACGTCGGCGGGGTGCGCTGGTGGAACGTGAAGCACCCCGGCGGCTACGCGCAGGCGCTGGCCGACGGCCGCTCCCCCGGCGCCGGTCGGGAGGTGCTGACCGCGGAGGACCGGCGGGTGGAGCGGGTGCTGCTGGAGCTGCGGCTGGCCGCCGGCTGCCCGCTGTCGCTGCTGCGCCCGGACGGGCTGGCCGCGGCCCGGCGGGGCCTGGCGGACGGGCTGCTGCGGGCGGACGCCTTCGCGGCCGGCCGCGCGGCGCTGACGCTGCGGGGCCGGCTGCTGGCGGACGCCCTGACCCGGGACCTGGTGGACTGAGCCCGGACGGGCCCGGCCCCGGCGCCCCGGCGTCCCGTCGCCGGAGCGTCGGGACGTCGGAGCCTCAGGGCGTCCGGACGTCCGGAGCGTTCAGGGCGTCGGGTACATGTCGTCGATCAGGTGCTGGTACTCGCCCTCGACGACCGGCCGCTTGAGCTTGAGGCTGGGCGTCAGCTCGCCGTGCTCGATGTCCAGCTCGCGCGGCAGCAGCCGGAAGGTCTTCACCGTCTGCCAGCGCTGGAGCGTCGCGTTCAGCTCGTTCACGTACTCCTCGACCATCGCCACGGTCCGCTTGTCGGCGACCACCTCGGCGTAGTCGCCCGGGACGTCGTTCTCCTTCGCCCAGGCCAGCAGGGACACCTCGTCCAGGGCGATCAGCGCGGAGCAGAACTTGCGGCCGGCGCCGATCACCACCATGGACGAGGCGTGCGGACAGATCACCTTGAACCGGCCCTCGATCTCGGTGGGCGCCACGTACTTGCCCACCGAGGTCTTGAAGAGGTCCTTCTTGCGGTCGGTGATGGTGAGGTAGCCGTCGTCGGACAGCTCGCCGATGTCCCCGGTGTGGAACCAGCCGTCCTGGAGCACCTCGGCGGTCAGCTCCGGGTGGCCGTGGTAGCCGTCCATGATGCCGGGGCCGCGCAGCAGCACCTCGCCGTCGTCCGCGATCCGCACCTCAAGGCCGGGCAGCGCCTTGCCCACGGTGCCGATCCGGTTGGCGTCCTCGCGGTTGACGAAGCTGGCCGCGGCGGACTCGGTCAGCCCGTAGCCCTCGGTGATGGGGATGCCGGCGCCGGTGAAGAAGAACCCCAGCTCCGGGGTGAGCCGGGCGGAGCCGGAGACGCAGCCCCTGATCCGCCCGCCGAAGGCGGCCCGGATCTTCGCGTAGACCAGCTTGTCGGCGATCCGGTGCTTGACCGCCAGGGTGGACGGCACGCTGGCGCGTCCGGTGCGGCGTCTGGTGTCCTGCGACACCTGGGCGTACTCCTGGGCGACGGCCGCGGCCCAGCTGAAGATCTTGTACTTGGCGCCCCCGCCGGCCCGCGCCTTGGCCGCCACCCCGTTGTAGACCCGCTCGAAGATGCGCGGAACAGCACACATCGAGGTCGGTTGAACGATCGGAAGGTTCTCGATGATCTTGTCGACCCGACCGTCCACGGCCATCACGTGACCGACCTTGACATGGGCGGCCAGCAGCACCTTGCCGAAGACGTGCGCCAGCGGCAGCCACAGGTACTGGATGTCCTCCCGCAGCACCATGTCGATCTGCTCTATCGCGTACCCCATGTAGGACCAGGTGTCCTGGCGGAGCCTGACCCCCTTGGGGCGGCCGGTGGTGCCCGAGGTGTAGATCAGGGTGGCCAACTGCTCGCCGCGCAGCGCGGAGACGGTGTCCCGGACCGCGTCCGGCTTGTCCGCCAGGTAGCGGGCGCCGCGCTCGGCCAGCTCGGCCAGCGACAGCACCCAGCCGTCGGGGTCGCCCTCGGCCGGCACCGCGTCGGCCGACTCGATCACCACCACGTGCGCCACCTCGGGCAGCTCCGCCCGGCGCTCCCTGATCTTGGCGAGCTGCTCCGCGTTCTCCGCGATCACCACCCGGCTCGCCGAGTCGGCGAGGATGTACGCGGTCTCCGCGGCGTCGGTCTGCGGGTAGACCGTGGTGGTGGCGGCGCCGGCGCACATCACGCCGAAGTCGGCCAGCACCCAGTCCACCCGGGTGCTGGCGGCGATGGCGACCCGCTCCTCGGGCCGCACCCCCAGGTCCATCAGCCCGGCGGCGATGGCGTCCACCCGAGCGCCGGCCTCCGCCCAGGTGTAGCTGCGCCAGTCGTCCGGGCCGTCGCCGGCGCTCGGCACCGGGTAGCGGAAGGCCTCCCGGTCCGGGGTGGCCTTCACCCGCTCCAGGAACAGATGCGCCACGGACGGCGGCCGGTTCTCCATGACCTGCTCACTCACGCTCACGAACTCCTCCGGGTGCCGCGCTGCAACGGGGGTGACCTGCGGGTAACTTTCCGCCGGGGCGAACAGAGTAAGCGGCGCGGCGCCCTCATGTAAGGGGGATGGTCAACAGTCCGTGGAAGCCGCCGCCGTCGGGACTACTTCTTGTTCTTGCCCTCGCCGCCGTCGGAGTCCGAGGAGAGCGCCGCGATGAACGCCTCCTGCGGGACCTCCACCCGGCCCACCATCTTCATCCGCTTCTTGCCCTCCTTCTGCTTCTCCAGCAGCTTCCGCTTCCGCGAGATGTCGCCGCCGTAGCACTTGGAGAGCACGTCCTTGCGGATCGCGCGGACCGTCTCACGGGCGATCACCCGGGAGCCGATGGCCGCCTGGATCGGCACCTCGAACTGCTGCCTGGGGATCAACTCCCGCAGCTTGCTGGCCATCTTGACGCCGTAGGCGTACGCCTTGTCCTTGTGCACGATGGCGGAGAAGGCGTCCACCTGGTCACCGTGCAGCAGGATGTCGACCTTGACCAGCGCCGACGACTGCTCGCCCGTGGGCTCGTAGTCGAGCGAGGCGTAGCCCCTGGTCTTGGACTTCAGGGCGTCGAAGAAGTCGAAGACGATCTCCGCCAGCGGCAGCGTGTAGCGCAGCTCCACCCGCTCCTCGGAGAGGTAGTCCATCCCCTGGAGCGAACCCCTGCGGGTCTGGCACAGCTCCATGATCGCGCCGACGAACTCGCTGGGCGCGATCAGGGTGGCCCGCACCACCGGCTCCCGGACCTCGGCGATCTTGCCGCCGGGAAACTCACTCGGGTTGGTGACGACGTGCTCCGCGCCGTCCTCCATGGTCACCCCGTAGACCACGTTGGGGGCGGTGGCGATCAGGTCCAGGTTGAACTCGCGCTCCAGCCGCTCCCGGATCACCTCCAGGTGCAGCAGGCCGAGGAAACCGACCCGGAAGCCGAAGCCCAGGGCCACCGAGGTCTCCGGCTCGTAGACCAGCGCGGCGTCGTTGAGCTGGAGCTTCTCCAGGGCGTCGCGCAGCGCCGGGTAGTCCGAGCCGTCGATCGGGTAGAGGCCGGAGAAGACCATCGGCTTCGGGTCCTTGTAGCCGCCGAGCGCCTCGGTGGCGCCGCCGCGCTGGAAGGTGACCGTGTCGCCCACCTTGGACTGCCGGACGTCCTTCACCCCGGTGATCAGGTACCCCACCTCGCCGACCGCCAGGCCGTCGGCCGGGGTCATCTCGGGCGAGTTGACGCCGATCTCCAGCAGCTCGTGGGTGGCGCCGGTGGACATCATCTGGATCTTCTCGCGCCTGCCGAGCTGGCCGTCCACCATCTTCACGTAGGTGACCACGCCGCGGTAGGAGTCGTAGACCGAGTCGAAGATCATCGCCCGGGCCGGCCCCTCGCTGTCGCCGACCGGCGCCGGCACCTGGCGGACCACCTCGTCGAGCAGCTCGACGACGCCCTCGCCGGTCTTCGCCGAGACCCGCAGCACGTCACCGGGGTCGCAGCCGATCAGGTGCGCCAGCTCGGCGGCGAACTTCTCCGGCTGGGCGGCCGGCAGGTCGATCTTGTTGAGCACCGGGATGATGGTGAGGTCGTTCTCCATGGCCAGGTAGAGGTTGGCCAGGGTCTGCGCCTCGATGCCCTGGGCGGCGTCGACCAGCAGGATGCAGCCCTCACAGGCGGCGAGCGAGCGGGACACCTCGTACGTGAAGTCCACGTGGCCCGGGGTGTCGATCATGTTCAGCACGTGGGCGGTGCCGTCCTCGGCACCCCACGGCATCCGGACCGCCTGGGACTTGATGGTGATGCCGCGCTCACGCTCGATGTCCATCCGGTCGAGGTACTGGGCGCGCATCTGCCGCTGCTCGACCACCCCGGTCAACTGGAGCATCCGGTCGGCAAGGGTGGACTTGCCGTGGTCGATATGCGCGATGATGCAGAAGTTGCGGATGACGGCCGGGGCGGTACGGCTGGGCTCCGGCGCGTTCGAAGGGATCGCGGGCACGCGGGGTCCTGTCGGTGATGGCGGTGGATCGCTGGTCGCTCCCATGGTCCCATGACCGGGAAGCCGGCTCCGATTGGGAAGCGTCGCGGGGGCGCTGGTAGGCTGGCCCACTGCCTCTGGTGCGGATGGACCGCCGGGGGCGGGCAGACCGCTTCACCGTCCATCCACCCGTTCAACCGAAACATCCGAAACGTTCGGGCGCCCCGGTCGGGACTCCCGAATCTTCTCGAACCTGCAAAGGCTCTCATTCGTGGCGAACATCAAGTCCCAGATCAAGCGGATCAAGACCAACGAGAAGGCCCGGCTGCGCAACCAGGCGATCAAGTCCGAGGTCAAGACCGCGGTCCGGCGGGCCCGCGAGGCCGCCGCCAGCGGTGACGTCGAGAAGGCCGAGGCCGCTCGTCGCGAGGCCGCCCGCAAGCTGGACAAGGCCGTCAGCAAGGGCGTGCTGCACGCCAACAACGCGGCCAACAAGAAGTCCGCGCTGGCCGCTCGGGTCAACCAGCTCCAGGGCTGATCGGGCGGGAAGCGGCACCGGTCCGGCTTTCGCGGCCCCTCTCTCCGCGCCGACCGATCCGCCGGGCACCGCGCTGATCCCAAGTTCGCCACGCGGGTGCGGTGCTCACCGCCCACACAGACCTTCCCGAAGGGGCCCCACGACGCCCACCAGGTGCCTGGGGCCCCTTCGGCGTGCCTGGACTCGCTGACCGGCGACCCGTCCCGAACGGGCGACCGGCGGACCGGCGGGCGCGCTGCCGCACGCGGGGCGCGGCGCGCGGGCGCGCTGCCGCGCGGGACGGCGCGGCCAGCGGTGAGCGTGGAGCGGCGCCCGGTCAGCGGCGAGCGTGGGCGATGGTGATCACCGCGCGCTCCAGGGCGTAGGCCGGGTCGTAGCCGCCGCCCTTCACCGCCGCGTCGGCCTCGGCGACGGCCCGCAGGGCGGCCGCCACACCGTCGGCCGACCAGCCGCGCGCCTGCTGGCGGACCCGGTCCACCTTCCAGGGTGGCATGCCCAGCTCGCGGGCCAGGTCGCCGGGACGCAGCCCGCCGGGAGCGGAGGCCAACTTGCCGATGGCCCGCACCCCCTGCGCCAACGCGCTGGTGACCAGCACCGGCGCGACGCCCGTGGCCAGGGACCAGCGCAACGCCTCCAGCGCCTCGGCCGTGCGGCCCTCGACGGCCCGGTCGGCCACCGTGAAGCTCGACGCCTCGGCCCGGCCGGTGTAGTAACGGGCGACCACCGCCTCGTCGATGGCGCCCTCGATGTCGGCCGCCAACTGGGCACAGGCGGAGGCCAGCTCCCGCAGGTCGGCCCCGATGGCGTCGACCAGCGCCTGGCAGGCCGCCGGGGTGGCCGAACGGCCCAGCGCGCGGAACTCACCCCGGGCGAAGGCCACCCGGTCGGCCGGCTTGGTCATCCTGGGGCAGGCGACCTCGGCGGCACCGGCCTTGCGGGCGGCGTCCAGCAGGCCCTTGCCCTTGGCGCCGCCGGCGTGCACCAGCACCAGGCTGATCTCCTCAGCCGGCGCGGCCAGATAGTCCTTGACGTCCTTGATCGTGTCGGCGGCCAGATCCTGCGCCTGGCGGACGACCACCACCTTGCGCTCGGCGAAGAGCGAGGGGCTGGTCAGCTCGGCCAGGGTCCCGGGGCGCAGCTCAGCCGCGGCCAACTCCCGCACGTCCGTGTCCGGATCGCCGGCCCTGGCCGCGGCGACCACCTCGCGCACGGCGCGGTCGAGCAGCAGCTCCTCCTGCCCCACCGCCAGCGTCACGGCCGCCGGCCGCCCGTCGTTCCCACTACCCCTGCCCGCCATGCCGTCCAGCATCGCACGCGGCACTGACAGGCGGCGGCCACCACCGGCCCCCGCCGGGCCGTCGCCGCGCGGGGCGCGGGGAGAATGGCGGGGTGACTGACGCGCGACTCATCCTGGTGCTGCCGGACCGCGAGGCCGCCGAGGAGGTGGCGGAGCGGGTGACCGGGCTGCTGGACCTGCCGGAGGAGCCGGAGCCGGTGCGGGACGCGCTGGCCGGCGAGGACGACGCCGAGGACGCCCAGTGGCTGGTGGTGCTGGAGGAACCGGCGCGGGACGCGGCCCTGCTGGCCGCCCTGACCGGCCTGGTCGAGGCCCACGAGGGCTGGCTGGAACACGAGTGACCTCGATGCCCGGCCGCCGGCCCGCCGGTGGTCGGCCGGCCCGCCGGTGGTCGGGCCGATCAGGCATCGGGCGGGCCGGGTGGGTCGGGCGGGCCAGCTGTCCGGTCAGGCATCAGGCAGGTCAGGCATCAGGCATCGACGTAGTGGGCGGCGTGCTCGGCGGTCGGCGGGATGGGCGTGATGATGTCGAGCAGCACCCCGTTGGGGTCGGCGACGATGAAGTGCCGCTGGCCGAAGTCCTCGCTGCGCAGCTCCAGCCTGGGGGTCAACCCCCCACGGACCACGAGCCGTTCCCACTCCGCGTCGACGTCCTCGACCTCGAAGTTGAGCAGCACGCCCTGGGCCGGAACCCGGTGGCCCTCGGGGATGGTGGGGTGGGTGTGGTCGAGCAGGGCCAACTCGAAGGGGTGCTCCCCGGGCCAGCGCAGGCTGACGTACCAGTCGGCCTCGAAGGTGGTCTCGAAGCCGAGCAGCGTGGTGTAGAAGGCGTGGGACTCCCGCAGCCGGGCGGTGCCGATCACCGGGTAGCAGCCGGTCAGTTTCATGAGGTCTCCTTTTCGCATACCATCGGTACGCGAATGAAGGTATTCACATACCGTCGGTACGTCAACTTGAGTGAGGTGTGATGGCCCAGCACGGCATCCGCGCACAGCAGCGGGAGCGGACCCGGCAGAAGCTGCTGGGCGAGGGCCGGCGGCAGTTCGCCGCCCAGGGCTACGGCGCCGTGGGACTGGCCGAGATCGTTCGCGCCGCCGAGGTCACCAAGGGCGCGCTCTACCACCACTTCAGCGGCAAGGCCGAGCTGTTCCGGGCCGTGCTGGAGCAGGTCCAGGGCGAGGTGGGCCGCCGGGTCGCCGAAGCGGCCGAGGCACACGACGACCCGTGGGACCAACTGGTCGGCGGCTGCCAGGAGTTCCTCACCGCGAGCACCGCGCCCGACGTGCAGCGGATCATGCTGGTCGACGGCCCGGCCGTGCTCGGCTGGAGCGAGTGGCGGGCCATGGACGAGGCCGCCTCCGCCCGGCACCTCAGCGAGGCGCTGGCCGCCCTGGTCAAGGCCGGCACCATCCCGCCGCAACCCGTCGAGCCGCTGGCCAGGTTGCTGTCCGGGGCGATGAACGAGGCGGCGCTCTGGCTGGCTTCCTCGGCGGGCCCCGAGGACCTGGCCCACACCAGGGCGGCACTGGACCGGATGCTGCGGGCGCTGCGCGACACCTGAGCGAGGACGCCACCCGGCCAACGGTCGGCGCGCCCCCGAGGGCCACCGGGGGAACAGGCCCTTCGCCCCCGTCAGGCGGCCAAGGTCCTAGGCCCCCTGGCCGATCCGCCGCCGGCCGGGCGCGGGCTAGCCTGCCCGGCATGGCCGAGACACCCCCCGCTCCGCGCCCGCGCGAGCGGCGCAAGCACGACATGCTGGCCCGGTTCGCCAAGGAGGAGGATGTCTGGGTGGCCACCACCGGGGCCGAGGGCGAGCCGTATCTGGTGCCCCTCTCCTTCCTCTGGTGGGACGAGGCGCTCTGGATCAGCACCCGCTCCACCAACCCCACGGCCCGCAACGTCGCCCGAGACGGACGGGCGATGCTCAGCCTGGGCGCCACCCGGGACGTGGTGTTGGTCGACGCGACCGGCGAGCCGGTCCCCGCGGAGGCGCTGCCGCCCGGCCTGGGCGACGCGTTCGTCGCCAAGCTCGGCTGGGACCCACGGGGCAGCGCGTCCTGGGGCTTCCTGCGCTTCCGCCCGCAGCGCGTCCAGGCCTGGCACGAGGAGCCCGAGATGCCGGACCGACTGTTGATGCGGGACGGCATCTGGCTGGGCTGACCCCGGCCCCTGCGCACCACCCCGGCCGGTTGACCAGCCGGGGTCTCGACAACGGCCAGCGCCCCCCGCTCGTCGGTGCTGAGCACCACCGCGCCACCGTCCGTCAGCGCGGCGACCGTGCGCGGGGCCGGGTGGCCGTAGCGGTTGTCGGCACCGGCCGAGATCAACGCCAGGCGGGGGCTGAGCCGGCGCAGCAGCGCCGGGTGCTGGTGGCCGGAACCGTGGTGGGGGACCTTCAGCACGTCCACCCGCGCCAGCTCCGGGTACGTGGCCAACAGTCCTTCCTGGCCCAGTGGTTCCAGGTCGCCCGGCAGCAGCAGGGTCAGCTCGCCCGCCCGCAGCAGCAGGGTGACGCTGGCGTCGTTGTCGCCGAGGCCGGCCGCCTCGGCCGGCGGCCACAGCACCCGCCAGCTCAACTCAGCGCCCAGGCTGCCGCGCTCGCCCGACGCCACCCGGCGCAGCGGGACCCCGGCGGCCGCCGCCCAACCGGCCACCCGGGCCGCCTGCTCGGGCGACTCCCCCACCGGCCCGGTCTGGATGGCCGCCACCTCCCGCCCCCGCAACACCCCGGGTACGCCGGCCACATGGTCGGCGTGGAAGTGGCTGAGAACCAGCAACGGCACCCGACGCACCCCCAACTCGGTCAGGCAGCGGTCCACCGCCGCCGGGTCCGGGCCGGCGTCCACCACCAGCGCCGCGCCGCCGCCGGCCGACAGCACCAGCGCGTCGCCCTGACCTACGTCACAGACGACCAGCCGCCAGTCGACCGGCGGCCAGCCGGTGAGCAGCCGGGGCAGCGGGGCCGGGCGGAGCACCGCGAGCAGCAGCACCCCCGTCCCCAGCAGCGCCAGGGCCCGGCGCCCCGGCAACCGCCGGGCCAGCACCAGCAGGGCCACGCTCACCGCGCCCAGCAGGGCCGCGCCCCGCCACCCGCCCGGCCAGCCGAACTCGGCGCCGGGCAGCGCCGCACCGCCCCGGGCCACCTCCGCGATCCACCGCGCCGGCCAGGCCGCCAGCCAGGCCAGCGCCTCGGCCAGCGGCGGCGCCAGCGGGGCGGCCACCAGCACCGCCCACCCCACCACCAGGACGGGCGCCACCACCGGCTCGACCAGCAGGTTGCACGGCACCGCCACCAGGCTGACCTGGCCGGTGAAGACCGTGATCACCGGCGCACAGACCAGGTGCGCCGCGGCCGCCACCGCCAGCGCCTCGGCCAGCCGCCCCGGCACCCCACGCCGGCGCAACGCCACGCTCCAACGTGGGGCGACCAACAGCAGCGCGCCGGTGGCCAGCACGGAGAGCAGGAAGCCGTAGGAGCGCGCGAGGCCCGGGTCGTGCAGCACCAGCAGCAGCGCGGCGGCGGCCAACGCAGGCAGCAGCGCGCGCCGCCGGCCGGTGACCATCGCCAGCAGGGCGATGCCGCCGCACACCGCCGCCCGCAGCACGCTGGGCCCCGGCCGGCAGATCAGCAGGAAGCCCAGCAACAGAACGCCCCCGAGCAGCGCGGTGCCACGCAACGGCACCCCCAACCGGGCGGCCAGGCCACGGCGTTCGGCCCGGGACGCGGTGGCGGGAGAGCCGACCAACAGGGCGAAGAGCACCGCCAGGTGCCCACCACTGACCACGATCAGGTGGGTGAGCCCGGTGGCCCGCACCGCCTCGTCCAGCTCGGCCGACACCCCGGAGGCGTCGCCGACGATCAGCGCCGGCAACAGGGCCCTGGCATCCGACGGCAGGCCGTCGACCGCCGCCCGGAGCCTCGCGCGGACCAGCCCGGCGAACCGCTGCCCGGCCCCCGGGTCGGCGATCACCTCCGGGCCCGTCGCCCCGACGGCGGCCCGGCCGACGGCCGGGTCAGTGGCCGGGTCAGTGGCCGGATCGGATGCCGAGACCCGCAACACCGCGCCCAACTCGCCCGCCCTGGCCGGCATCGGCTCCGCCACCGTCGCGACCAGGCGCACCCCGGTGGACGGCAACAGCCCGAGCCAGGGCGCCGGCTCGGCCGCCTCGACCACCACCAGCACCGGACCGGCCGAGGTCCAACCGGCGCCGTCGGCCAGGGCCACCCGACGCACCTCGGCCGGGAACAGCACCACACCGTCCGGCCGCCCCGGGCGCTCGCCGGCCAGCCGTGGGTCGCCGCTGAGCCGCACCTCGACGGTCACCTGCCGCCCGGTCAACTCCGGCCAGGGGCCGGACCGTACGGCCGCCGTGTGGCACCCGGAGACGGCCGCCCCGGCCGCGGCACCGAGCAGGGCGAGACTGATCGCCATGACCACCGGCCGGGGACGCCGCGCCAGCGCCACCCCGAGCGCCACCAGCCCGGCGAGACCACACCCCACCACCCAGCAGGCGGTGGCCCACCCGGGCAATGCGAAGGCCAACGCGGCCGACCCCCAGGCCGCTACCGCCGCCGGCACCAGCCGCAGATCCAGCGGCTCCCGCGCCGCGCCCACCGTCGAGGCCACGGCGGTGGCCTGGGCGGGGAAGGCGGAGAGCCGGTCAGAGCGTGACACGGTCCCGCAACTCCGCGAGTCGGCGCTCCCCGATGCCGGAGACCTCACCCAGCTGCTCGACAGCGGTGAACCCGCCCTGCTGCTGCCGGTAGGCCACGATCTCCTGCGCCAGCACCGGCCCGATGCCCGGCAGTTCCTCAAGCTGCTCCGGAGAGGCAGAGTTCAGGCTGACCGGCGCGGCGGGCTGGCCGGCGGGCGGCTGCCCGGCCGACGGGCCGCCGGCCACGGCCGGCGGCCCGTCGCTCACCAGCAACTGCTCCCCGTCCACCAACAGCCGTGCCTGGTTGAGCCCCTGGGCGTCCTCGGCCTCCACCGGCCCGCCCGCGGCCGTCAGGGCGTCGGCCACCCGGGAGCCGCCGGGCAGCCGGTAGAGCCCCGGCTCACGCACCTCGCCGGCGACGTCCACCACCACCTCGCGGCCCGCGTCGTCGCCGGTCGGCGACTCCGCCTCGGCTGGCGTGCCGCTCGGCTCGGCCAAGGCCGGCTCGGCGACCGGCACCGCCCGCGCCCGCTCCGTCCAGAAGTGGTGCACCGCGAAACCGACGGCCACCACCAGCACCAGCAGCAGCGCCAACCAGGTTCGCAGCTCCAGCCCGCAGCCGCGCCGCAGCCAGTCGGGGACCCGGTCCGTCACCTCCCAGCGCAGCCGTTGCCACCTGGACGGCTCGGCCGGGGACGCGCCCGGCCGAGGCTCCGGCAGGGCTCTGATCGCCGCCGCCAGGCGCTCGAAGCCGAGCTGCTCGCGGCGCTGTTCGGCCAGCGCGTCAACCGGCGGGACGCTGGCCGGCGGCTTGGCCGCCGCCCCTCCCGCCAACCCCGGCCGGGCCGCCGGCTGTTCGCCGGACGCGACGGACCGGACCGTGGACGACGCGGCGGCCGGCCAGGGCCGGGACGGCGCGGCCGGACGCGGCGGGCCGCTCGCCTTCGCCCCGGCGCCCGCCTCCGCGGGGGCGGCCCGCTGCCGCCAGGCCGGCAGCGGCACGGTGGGGATGTCGGGCGGCCCAGCCGCCCACCCCGGACGCCGGCCCGGCAGCGTGCCGGTGGCCCCGGGCGAACGGGCCGGCGGCTCGACCGAACCCCGCGTCCCCGCCCCCGGCTTCACAGGCGCGGGCGGCGGACTCGGCGGCGCTCCCCGTGCCGGCCCGGGACCCGGCGGGGCAGCCGCCCCCGGCCGCGCGGCCACCCCGGAACCCGACCGCGCCCCCGCGGCCGAGCCCAGCCCCGGACCCACGGCTGAGCCCACCCGGGCAGCCACACCTGGCCTCGCCCCCGAACCCGCGACCACCCCGGGGCCCACGACCGCCCCCGGGGCCGAGCCCGCTGCCCCGTCGCCGCGCAGCAGCGCCGCGGCCCGGCGCTCCACGCCGGCCGGCGGCGCCGCCCCCGCACGCCAGCGGCCAAACCGCGTCCGGCGCCTGGCCGCGTGCCGCGGCCCGGCCCGCCGGCCGCGCCGCACCCCTCCCCGGCCCCGGCCCTCAGCACTTCCCCGGCGCTCCGCGCGCCCCCGCGACAGATGAGTCTCCATGCACAGCAAGCTAGCCGCGCTTCACCCTCCGTGACCGGCCGCGCCCATATCTGTGGACAACCCCCAGCCTGTGGATAACTCCCTCACCCACACGGGTGGTTCGGCCCGGCGGAAGCTGACGCCGGCGGTCCGCTCAGTGCGGCGCCACCACCGCGCCCAGCAACCCCGGCCCGGTGTGCGCGCCCAACACCGCGCCCACCTCGCTGACGTGCAGCGCCACCAGTCCCGGCAGCCGGCCGCGCAGCCGCTCCGCGAGCTGCTGGGCGCGTTCCTCCGCCGCCAGGTGGTGCACCGCGACATCGACCGGCCCGGCCCCCGCGTGCTCCACGGCCAACTCCTCAAGCCGGGCGATGGCCCGGCTCGCGGTGCGCACCTTCTCCAACGGCTCGATCCGCCCGTCCGCCAGCTCCAGCAGCGGTTTCACCGCCAGCGCCGAGCCCAACAGGGCCTGCGCGGTGCCGATCCGGCCGCCCCGCCGCAGGTGCTCCAGGGTGTCCACGTAGAACACGGCCCGCGCCGCACCCGCCCGCTTGACCGCGGCGGCGACCGCCTCGTCCAGGGAACCGCCCGCGTCGGCGACCTCGGCGGCGGCCAGCACGCTGAAGCCCAACGCCATCGCGATCATCCCGCTGTCCACCACCCGCACCGGCACCGGCGCCTCGCGGGCGGCCAACACCGCGGCGTCGTGGGTGCCGGAGATCTCGGAGGACAGGTGGAGCGAGACGATGCCCTCGACCCCGGCCTCCGCCGCGATCTTCCGGTAGGCGACGGCGAACTCCTCCGGGCTGGGCCGCGAGGTGGTCACCGGCTGCTTCTGCCCCAGCGCCTGGGCCAGCCGGCGGGCGGCCCGTTCCGTGCCGTCCGGCAGCGCCTCGTCGCCGAGCACCACGGTCAGCGGCACCACCGTCACGCCCCGTTGGGCGATCGTGGCGGCCGGTAGATAGGCCGTTGAGTCGGTGACGATGGCGACAGAGCGGGGCATAGACCGGAGACTAGCGGAGCGCGACGCGCCACCCAGCCCCCGTGCACGCCACCGCTCAGCTCACCGGCTCGCCGCCCGCGGCCGGGCCGCCGCCGGCCGGGTCGATCCGGCGCTGCCGGGCGTCGCCGGGCGCCGGCACGTCCGGCCGCTCGGCCGGCGACCAGTGCCGCAGCGCCTTGGTCTCCAGCGCGATGCGCTCCTGGAGGGAGTCGAGATCGCCACCCTCGTCGTGCCGGGCCCGCTCCCTGGCCGCTTCGCGCAGCGACTCCGCCGAGGCCCGGATGCGCTCCGCGCGCCCGCGCAGCTCCGGCAGCCTGGCCGAGATCCACGCCCGGTTCCGTTCCCCGTCGGCGACCAGCGCGTGCAGCTCGCCGTCGAGCCGCTCCGCGTGCCCGGCGAGCTGCTCGCAGAGCGCCAGCGCCTCCCGCAGCGAGTCGTCCTGCGCCACCCCGGCCAGCAGCAGCGACCGGGTGTTCGCCACGCTGGCCCGCAAGTCCTTGCGGATGCGGGCGACTTCGCCGACCGGCCCGGGCTGGTTGGCCCGCGCGGTGAGCGCCGCGCGCTCGGCCCGCCGGCGCAGCTCCTGCTGCGCCTGGCCGGCCCGGCGGCCGACCTCACGCACGACACGGCGCACCGCCACCACAACCCCCGCGACGGTCATGGCCAGGAAAACCAACAGGACGACGAGAGCCCACTCCATACACCCAGAGTAGGCCCTCGCCCCACGGTTCCCGTCAACCCGGGCCAAACCCCGGCGCACCCCACCCGGGACCCGGCCAGCCCGGCCCGCCCGACCCGGAAACACCCCCGGACAGGGCAGGCCCCCGGCCCGGGGACACCCCCGTCAGGGAGGCGGCTCCCACCCGGGTACGGCCGGCCCGCCGTCAGGCCGGCACGATGTTGACCAGCTTGGGCGCCCGCACGATCACCTTGCGGATGCCGGCGCCGCCCAGCGCCGCGACCACGCCAGGCGCGGCCAACGCCAGCTGCTCCAGCTCGCTCTCGGCGATGTCCGGCGCGACCTCCAGCCGGGCGCGCACCTTGCCGCGCACCTGGACCACGCAGGTCACCGTGGCGTCGGTCAGGTACGCCTGGTCGGCCACCGGGAAGTCGGCGTGCGCGACGCTGGGCTCGTGCCCCAGCCGCTGCCACAGCTCCTCGGCCAGGTGCGGGGCCAGCGGGGAGATCAGCAGCACCAGCGTCTCGGCCGTGCTCCTGGGCACCTCGGACAGCTTGGTGACATGGTTGTTGAGCGCGGTGATCTTGGCGATCGCCGTGTTGAAGCGCAGCTGGTCCAGGTCCTGGGCGACGCCGTGGATCGTCTTGTGGGTGATCCGCAGGGTCTCCTCGTCCGGCTCGGCGTCCACGACGCTGACCGCGCCGGTCTCCTCGTCCAGCACGTTCCGCCAGATCCGTTGCAGCAGCCGGTACTGGCCGACCACCGCGCGGGTCTCCCAGGGGCGGGAGACCTCCAGCGGGCCCATCGCCATCTCGTAGAGGCGCAGCGTGTCGGTGCCGTAGGCGACGAAGACCTCGTCGGGGGAGACGACGTTCTTCAGCGACTTGCCGATCTTGCCGATCTCCCGGGTGACCTGCTCGCCGCCGTGGAAGTAGGCGCCGTCCCGCTCCTCGACCTCGGCCGCCGGCACCGGGAAGCCCCGCTCGTCGCGGTAGACGTAGGCCTGGATCATGCCCTGGTTGAACAGCTTGTGGTACGGCTCGACGGAGGAGACGTGCCCCAGGTCGAAGAGCACCTTCTGCCAGAACCTGGCGTACAGCAGGTGCAGCACGGCGTGCTCGGCGCCGCCGATGTACAGGTCGACGCCGCCGGCCGGCATGCCCTGGCGCGGGCTCATCCAGTAGGCGTCGTTCTCCGGGTCGACCAGCCGCTGGTCGTTGTGCGGGTCCAGGTAGCGCAGGTGGTACCAGCAGGAACCGGCCCAGTTGGGCATGGTGTTGGTCTCCCGGCGGTACCGCCGGGGGCCGTCGCCCAGGTCCAGGGTGACGTTGACCCAGTCCTCGTTGCGGGACAGCGGGGTCTCCGGCTGGGTGTCGGAGTCCTCCGGGTCGAAGGTGCGCGGGGCGTAGTTGTCCACCTCGGGCAGTTCCAGCGGCAGCATGGAGTCCGGCAGCGGGTGGGCCACCCCGTCCTCGTCGTAGACGATGGGGAACGGCTCCCCCCAGTACCGCTGCCGGCTGAACAGCCAGTCCCGCAGGCGGTAGTTGATGGTGCCCTCGCCCAGCCCGGTGGACTCCAGCCAGTGCGTGGTGCGGGCCTTGGCCTCGGGCACGGTCAGGCCGTTCAGCGACAGGCTGTCAGTGGCCGATGCGATGATGGTGGCACTGTCGGAGGTGAAGGAGTCGTCCCAGGTGGCCGGGTCGGTGCCGCGGCCGTCGGTCGGCTGGACGACGCAGCGCAGCGGCAGCTCGAAGGCGCGGGCGAAGGCGAAGTCCCGGCTGTCGTGGGCGGGGACGGCCATGATCGCGCCGGTGCCGTAGCCGACCAGCACGTAGTCGGCGACGAAGACGGGGACCCGCTCGCCGGTGGCCGGGTTGGTGGCGTGCGCGCCGGTGAAGACGCCGGTCTTCTCGCGGGCGTCGGCCTGCCGCTCGGTGTCGGTCTTGGCGGCGGCCTGCCGCCGGTAGGCGGCGACGGCCTCGGCCGGGGTGGCGTGGCCGCCGGTCCAGACGTCCCTGGTGTCGGCGGGCCAGGCCGCCGGGACCACGTCGTCGACCAGCGGGTGCTCGGGGGCCAGCACCAGGTAGGTGGCGCCGAACAGGGTGTCCTGCCGGGTGGTGAAGACGGTGACGGTGCGCCCCTGCTCGGGCTCCCCGATGGTGAACGCGATCCGCGCGCCCTCGGAGCGCCCGATCCAGTTCCGCTGCTGGGCCTTGATGGCCTCCGGCCAGTCGACCAGCTCCAGGTCGTTGACCAGCCGGTCGGCGTAGGCGGTGATCCGCATGTTCCACTGGCGCAGCTGGGACTTGAAGACCGGGAAGTTGCCGCGCTCGGACCGGCCGTCGGCGGTGACCTCCTCGTTGGCCAGCACGGTGCCCAGCCCCGGGCACCAGTTGACCGGGGCGTGCGAGGCGTAGGCCAGCCGGTACTCGCTCAGCAGCTCGGCGCGTTCGACGGCGGACAGCTCGGCCCAGGGGCGCCCGTCGGGCGTCTTGCGCTCCCCGGCCTCGAACGCGGCGACCAGCTCGGCGATCGGCCGGGCGCGGTCCTGCTCGGGGTCGTACCAGGCGTTGAAGATCTCCCGGAAGATCCACTGGGTCCAGCGGTAGTACTCGGGGTCGATGGTGGCGAACGAGCGGCGCTCGTCGTAGCCCAGGCCCAGCCGGCGGACCTGGCGGCGGTAGGTCTCGATGTTGGCCTCGGTGGAGACCCGGGGGTGGGTGCCGGTCTGTACCGCGTACTGCTCGGCGGGCAGCCCGAAGGCGTCGTAACCCAGCGTGTGCAGTACATTGTGGCCGGTCATCCGCTGGAAGCGGGCGTAGACGTCGGTCGCGATGTACCCCAGTGGGTGCCCCACGTGCAGCCCGGCCCCGGAGGGGTAGGGGAACATGTCCATGATGAACTTCTTGGGCTTGGCCGCCTCCGCCGGGTCGTCCGCCAGCTCCCCGGTGGGGTTCGGGGCCTGGAAGGTGCCGTGCTCAGCCCAGAAGTCCTGCCAGCGGGCCTCGATCCTCGCTGCCAACGCGGCGTCGTACTTGTGTGTCTCGCTCATCGTCTCGAAGTCCTCAAAGCCTCGTCGGTCCTGCTGGCACGGCGGTACACGCCCATGAAAAAACCCCTCGCACAGGAGGGGTTGGCCGCGCCGGCGTCGAAGGGTCGTAGCTCAGCGCGGCCGGTGAAGAAGGAGGCGTACGGCACGCATAGCAGACAGGGTAGCGCACTCCCACCGGCCGGAGCGCGCCGTCACCGGCCGGCCGGGGCAGGCTGCCCACCCGGCCGGCCGGCGGTTCACGGCGCACCCCCGGGGCCCGGAACGGCCGGGGGAAACGGGTGCGGAACGAACCCGACGCGGGGCGCGGAACGGGCCGGGGAGCCCCGCCCCCGACGGGACGGCCCCGGGGTGGGGGCGCGGGGTGCGGCCCCGGGGAGCGGGCGCCGGGGAGCGGGCGCCGGGAACGCCGCCGGTCAGCCCAGCGCGGCGGCCACCTCGGTGCGCAGCTGGGGCAGCATCTCGTGGAAGATCCCCGGGCAGAGGGTGTTGCCGTAGTCCATGTGCCCGTAGATCTCGGTCGGGTCGATCGTGTACTGGTACGCCACGTACGCGCACAGCGACACCAGCGCCTCCCACTGGGCGGCCGGCGGCGTCGCCCCGTCGTGGTAGGCACCCTCGTTGGCGATGCCGATGCCCGTGGTGTTCTGCCCGGATGTGTGGGCGCCCAGCACGAAGCTGCTGCCGCCGCGTAGCGTGGCGAGGCTCCGGTGACGCCCCTCGGTGATCCAACCACCGCGACTGACCAGGAAGTTGTAGCCGGTGTCCACCCAGCCGTTGCCGTCCATGTGCAGTCCCTGCACCCAGTGGCTGTGCGAGTGGGCCTGGGCGCGGGAGAAGTCGTTGGTGTTCTCACTCACCGTGTGGTGCACGATGATCTGGCTCGGCGTGTAGTTCAGGGTGGAGATCGAGCCGGCGGGCGGGCGCGCGCCCCAGGCCGTCGTGGCGTCGATGTCCGGTTCGACCACCTCGGTCCCGGTCGAGGTGCGCTGCGCGGCCCGGGCCACGCCGGGAAGCGCGGCGGCGGCGCCGAGGCCGGCCGCGGCCGCGAACAGCCCGCGGCGTCCGAGGGTGAAGTCACGTGCCATGGGGGGACTCCTTGGCTCTGTGGGGGGCGGGAATGCGCCGGCGGGCCCTGGCCCGGCGCGAAGGTGTGGGGGGAGGCGCGCGCGAGGCGCCCCGCGCCGCAACAGGAACGGGAACGGGAACGGAAACGGGAACAGGAGCGGGGAACCGGCGGGGAGCGGGAACGGGCCGGGGAGCGCGCGGGCGGGCGCGTGGGACGACTCCGCGCGGGGACGTCACGCGGGGCGGCCAGGCGGGGACGGCCAGGTGGGGACGGGGAGTGAAGTGCGGTGGGGCCGACGCGGGCGCCGGCCCCACCGTAGGGAGCGAGCCAACGTCCCCCGTCAGGGGGTGTTGTTGGCCAGCGCCAGCAGCCGCTCCCTGGTCCCGTTGAACTTGTTGCGGTCAACGCCGCCGGAGATGCCGCTCACCGAGCCGCTGTCGGTGTACTGCCAGACCGTCCAGGTGGGGAACCCGGCGGGGATAGTCGGGTTGGCGGCCGACGTCCAGTGCGCCACCCACAGCGGGGACTTGGTGGACATCCCGCTCCAGTTACCGGTGCAGGTGTTCCACCAGCTGGCCGTCGTGTAGATCACCACGTCCCGCGAGGTGCGCGACTTGTAGGTGTTGTAGAAGTCGTTGATCCAGTTGCGCATCTGGGTGGTGGACAGGCCGTAGCACATGGCCCCGTACGGGTTGTGCTCGATGTCCAGCACGCCCGGCAGGGTCAGGTTGTCCCGGGACCAGGCGCCGCCGCTGGAGGCGAAGAAGTTGGCCTGGACGGCGCCGCTGGACGCGTTGGGGAGCGCGAAGTGGTAGGCGCCGCGGATCACCCCGGCACCGTGCGCGGCCGGGTAGTTGGTGTTGAACCTGGGGTCCCGGTAGCTGGTGCCCTCGGTCGCCTTCATCCAGGCGAACTGGATGCCGGCACCGCGCACGGAGGTCCAGTTGATCGCGCCCTGCCAGTGCGAGATGTCGACGCCCTGCACCCCGCCGGCGCTGGTCTGCGGGGTGAGCGTCAACTCACCCTCGTCCAGGGCCCGTCCCTCGTGGATCGCGGTGCCCGCACCCATGAAGGCCTCGCCCTCCTGGAGGGTGCCGACCGCGGCGGGAACCTCGCTGGGCCCGGCGGCGGCCTCCGAGACGTCGGCGGCCATCGAGGGGGTGGTCAGCAACAGCCCGAACACGGCGGTGAAGACGCCACCCACGGTGGCCATCCGTAGGCGGGCTCGACGGGTGAGGGATCTGGTGAAGAGCATGTCCGACTCCTGCGTCTGCGAGGGGGATGGAACGGAGCAGTGCACTTGACGAGGTCACGTCATGTCCAAGTTTACGCACGTAGACCCGCCTCTCAGGAAGAGCCCCCGGCGCATCCCACCGGTCTATCCCTTTGAAAAAGCCGCCCGCCTGCACCAATGCGCCCCGGTGATCGGGAACTTTCACCGCTTCGACACGTTCGCACGCCGTTCCACCACCCCATCCGCCCCGACCAGCCGTCGCCAGCCGCCGGCGACGGGCGCCCACCGCCCTCCGCAGCCCCCGTCCCACCCGCACGGGGGCCTCGTGAAAAAAGCGCCCGGCGCGTGGATAGTTTCCGCCGGTCGCCACCGTCTGAGTCATGTCCCAGCCCGGGACCACGTCAACAACCCACCCCTGGAGGGGTCATGACCGCGAAGACGACTCTCAAGCGCGCCCTGCTCACCAGCGCGGCCAGTGCGGCCGCCCTGGTGGTGCTCCTCCCCGGCGGCGCCCAGGCCGGCGGGATGGACCTGATCGAGACCCAGCCCTACGAGCCCGTCGTGATCAACGACGACTTCGTGATGGGCCTGCTGCCCGAGGGCGAGCAGAACTACGTCGTCAGCACCCCCGGCAGCTTCGACGCCGACATCGAGGCCGCCAAGGGCTACCCGGGCAGCAACATCCTGCCCAACAGCATCAGCGCCGGCGTCTACGGCTCGGACGGCGAGATCATCCTGCTGGAAGGCTCCTGGCGGCTGGACGAGGGTGTGCCGTTCATCGCGGTCACCCCCGAGGGCCAGGACTGGGGCTACGGCGCGCAGCCGGTGGCACTGGAGGACGAAGACGGCTGGGGCACGTACTACTTCGACCCCGCCGCGTGGGAGATTGCGGGCGTGGACAGCTACACCATCACCGCCTCGGACGCCGACGGCCAGGTGTTCGACGAGATCGAGGTCTCCCTCAACCACTGACGGGAGAGCTGACACCCCCACATGACTCCTGCACCCGAAGCCCACGACGCCGACTTCAGGACCTTCGCGATCGACCGGTGGCCCCGGCTGCTGCGCACCGCGTACCTGCTGACCGGCCATCACCACGACGCGGAGGACCTCGTCCAGATCGCGCTGGTCAAGGCGTACGCGCGGTGGGACCGCGTCCTGCGGGCGACCGAACCGGACGCCTATGTCTGGCGCATTCTGATCAACTCCCATCGCGACCGTATCCGTGGGCTTCGGGTGTTCGAGTGGCTGACGAACCGGTTCCCGGAAGTGACCGCCCGGGACCGGGTCGACCAACTCCTCGCCCGGGACGTGTTAACGGCCGCGTTGCAACGGCTCCCGCCGCGGCAGCGCACCGCCGTGGTACTGCGTTATGTCGAGGACCGCAGCGAGACCGAGGTGGCCGCGCTGCTCGGCACCCGGGTGGGGACGGTGCGCAGCCGGGCCGCCCGCGGCCTGGCGAAACTGCGCGCCGACCCGGCGGTCGGGGAACTCCGCGCGCCGGAGAGGGAACAGGAGGTGACGGACCGTGCCGGAACAGCCACACGGGCCGGACTGCGTTGAGGAACTGCGCCGCGCGGCGGAAACGGTGCGCCCCGGCCCGGTGCCGGTGGACGAACTGATCCAGCGGGGCCGCGCGCTGCGCGCCCGCCGCCGCCGGCTGACGGTCGCCGGCGCGAGCACCACGGGGGTGCTCGCGGTGGCGCTGGCCGCCGGCCTGGCCTGGCTGCCGACCGACGCCGGGCCACCGGCCGGCGGCACCCCGACCGCCACCTTCCCGGTCCCGCAACCCGATCCGGTCGTACCCGGCGCGCCGCGCGAGGTGGCCCCCTACGAACCGGTGGTGATCAACGAGCACTACGTGCTGGGGCTGCTGCCCGAGGGCAACCAGAACTACGTGACCGCCTCAGCCGAGCAGTTCGAGGCGAGCATCGACTACGCCAGACAACTCCCCGGCAACAACCTCAACCCCGACAGCATCAGCGTCGGCCACGCCGCGGACGCCGGCGTCCCCCTGCTGGTCGCGGGCGTCTGGCGGCTCGCCGAACCACCGTCGCGCATCGTGGTCGAGCCGGCGGGCCAGCGGACCGGCTACCCGGCCACCCTGGTCACGCTGGGCGGCCAACCGGACTGGGGCACGTTCTACCTCGACGCCACCCGCCACCCCGACCTCGCCGCGGGCTTCCGGGTCGTCGCCTACGACGCCGACGGCGCGGTGTTCGACGAGGTGTCCGTGGACCCCGACTGGCCATCCACCCCCTGATCTGGGGCGAAGCGCTGCCCCAGGGCGCTGTGCTGCACCAGGGCGGCGGGGGCCTCGGGGTTGCCCGTGCTCCGCATCGACGCGACCAGCCGCTTTCGCAGTTCGGCGGCCGGCTCGCCCAGCACGATCGCGCTGAGCACCAACTCCAGCATCAGGCAGTCGTAGTCGTCATCCGTGCCGCCATAGCGGTCCGGGTCCCGCTCCGCCACCGCCTCCGCTATCCGCCACCCCCCGTCAGGTCCGTCGACCGGCGCGAACGTCGCCGCGAGGATGCCACGGCCGGTCCAGCTCCGGTGCAGGAACACGGCTGCGCCCTCGGCGAAGACATGCCACTTCTCCTCCATCATCTTTGCCCGGTAGCCGAGTTGGACGCGTTGCCACTCCTCGTCCGTCCAGACCCTACGCGGTAGCACTGACAACGGCTGGGGCACGGAGATCGGCAGGAGCGGGCTGTGAAACGACGCCCGGGTCACACGTTCGGTAGCGGCCATGTCGCGATCCTACGGACCGACCGCACACACGGGCCGGGCCCGAGGAGGCCCGGCCCCGGCACCCACCAACGGGAAGAGGCCGCCTCCCTCGCGGGAGACGGCCTCTGACCTGTGGAGCTAAGGAGAATTGAACTCCTGACCTCTTGCATGCCATGCAAGCGCTCTACCAACTGAGCTATAGCCCCTTGCCTGGTCCGCCTGGGGTTTCCCCCTGGCGGCGATGCCTACTTTACACACTCACCGGGGTGCTTTGCCAAATCGGCGGTGGTGGGGCCGTCCGGGCTGGCCAGCGGCCCCCGGGCGGCCCCGGGCGGCCCCGGGTCAGACGCTGGCGAAGGAGTAGAACCGCTTGAGGGCGCAGTGCTCGTCGAGCAGGCGGCCGTAGATCGGCTCGCCCTCCAGCTCGCGGTAGACCTCGATCGGGTCGCCCTTGATGATCAGTGCCCGGGCGCACTCCACGCACCAGTACTGGTAGGCGACGTTCACCGGTTGGAGGTCGCGCACGATGGGGGTGCCGGCACCGCACCAGTCGCACTTCCTGCTGTGTGCACCCATACGGTCAGCTCCACCCTCGGTTGTGGGCCGTGCACACGAGGCATACCCCTCCGTCGCCGCCGGGTGACTCGCCGGAGCGCCCGCTGCCCAGCGTGTCCCCGATTCTGCCATGTCATGGGCTTTCCGATAAGCGGCTTGATCGCGGCTGACGCAAGAGGAGACGGGATCGAGACCAGCGAACGCCCGTTGTCGCCCGCTGTTCGACGGGCGTTGGCCCGGCGGTCAACGCCCGGTGGCCGCCCGGCCGGTGGCCGGAAAGACCCGGGCGACACCCCCGGAAGTGCTAGCGTCCGACGCTGTGTTCACTCCAGCGGAGCGGCGGGAACTGCGGGATCGACTGGTGGCCACGGCGGAGGCCGACCCGGCGGTGAGCGGTGCCGCGCTGGTCGGCTCGGCCGCCGGCGCGCGGGAGGACCGGTGGTCGGACATCGACCTGGCGCTCTGCCTCGACCCGGCCGCCGACGCCACGGCGGTGGTCGAGGAGTGGACCGGACGGATGTACGGCGAGCACGCCGCCGTGAGTCACCTCGACGTGCGGGCGGGAAGCACGCTGTTCCGAGTGTTCCTGCTGCCGAGCACGCTCCAGGTGGACCTGTCGTTCTGGGAGGCGGACGGGTTCGGCGCGACCGGGCCGGACTTCCGGCTGCTCTTCGGCAGCGCCCGGGAGCCGTCCCGGCTGGCGCCGCCGGCGGTCGGGGAGCTGGTGGGCTGGGGGTGGCTGTACGCGCTGCACGCCCGGTCCAGCATCGCCAGGGGGCGGCTCTGGCAGGCGGAGTACATGGTGAGCGGGCTGCGCGACCAAGTGGTGGCGCTGGCCTGCCGACGCCACGGGCTGCCGGCGGCGCGGGGCCGGGGCGTGGACGAGCTGCCGGCGGCCGTGCGGGAGCCGCTGGCCGAGGCGCTGGTGCGCTCGTTGACGGCGGCGGAGCTGGGGCGGGCGTTCGCCGCGGGCGCCGCGGCGCTGGCGCGGGAGGCCGAGCTGGCGGACCCGGAGCTGGCCGCGCGCCTCGCCGGACCGCTGCGGGAGCTGACGGAGACGGCGGCCCGCCCGCGCGGACGGAACCCGCACGCGTAGGACGGAGGACCAGCGGAGGTCGAGGCCCGGGCCGGCCGGGCCCGAAGGGGGCCCGGCACCCGACCCGTCAGACGTCGTCGCCGATGACCGGCTCGGGCAGCGAGCCCGCGTTGTGCTCCAGCAGGCGCCAGCCGCGCGGGCTCTCGCCGAGCACCGACCAGCAGCAGTTGGAGACGCTGCCGAGCGCCTCCCAGCTCTCCGGGGCCAGCCCGAGCAGCCGCCCGATGGTGGTGCGGATCGTGCCGCCGTGGCTGACCACCACCAGCAGCCCGTCGGCCGGGAGCTTCTCCACCGCCTCCCGGACCACCGGCGCCGCCCGGTCGGCGACCTCGGTCTCCAGCTCGCCGCCGCCGCGCCGGACCGGCTCGCCACGCTTCCACGCCGCGTACTGCTCGCCGAAGCGGTCCTCGATCTCCGCGTGCGTCAGGCCCTGCCAGTCGCCCGCGTAGGACTCCCGCAGGCCGGCGTCGTAGCTGACCGGGAGGCCGGAGACGGCCGCCAGCTCGGCCGCGGTGGCCCGGGTGCGGCGCAGGTCGGAGGAGATCACCGCGTCGGGGCCGAGGCTGGCCAGCAGCCGGGCGGCCCGCCTGGCCTGGGCGACGCCGACCTCGGTCAGCTCGATGTCGATGGTGCCCTGGAACCGGCTCTCCAGGTTCCACGAGGTCTGGCCGTGCCGCCAGAGGACGATCCGGCGGCCGCTCCTGGCGCTCAGAAGGACTCACCGCCCGCCGGCTCGTCCGGCTCGGCCTCGGCCGCCGCGGCCCGGCCCCGGGTGGCCACCGCGTCCTCGGGCAGCTCGATCTCCGGGCAGTCCTTCCACAGCCGCTCCAGCGCGTAGAAGACGCGCTCCTCGGAGTGCTGGACGTGCACCACGATGTCGACGTAGTCGAGGAGGACCCAGCGGCCGTCCCGCTCGCCCTCGCGGCGCACCGGCTTGGCGTCCAGCGCGCGCAGCTGCTCCTCGATGCCGTCCACGATGGCCCGGACCTGGCGGTCGTTGGGCGCGGAGGCCAGCAGGAAGGCGTCGGTAATGGCCAGCACGTCGCTGACGTCGTAGGCGATGATGTCGTGCGCCAGCTTGTCGGCGGCGGCCTGGGCGGCGGCCCTGACCAGCTCCGTGGCGCGGTCGGTTGCGGTCACAGGTACGGCAGTCTCCTCGCGGTCTCGGGCCGGCGCGTGGAACGCCGTCCCGGGCATCGACTGACCCGGGACCCGACCCTGGAACCCCAGGGTCTCATGCCGCACTGACAGTCACGGCGCATAGTCCGCTCCCAGCACGATGGTCACATCGGCGGTGCCGGGCCCGTCGCCCTCCGTCACCACGTCCTCGGTCAGGCCCAGCGTCCTGGCGGCCTCGACCGCGGCCTCCCGGTGCTCGGGGACCTCGTAGAGGATGCTGGTGGTCTCGGCCGTCTCACCGGCCGACCGGCTGTCCACCACCGTCATACCGCCGTTGACCAGGCTGATCCTGGCCATCTCCCCCATCGCGTCGGTGCCGGTCGCGTCGCGGATGCCGAGCCGCACCGTGCCGCCCGGCTCGGCATTGCTGATCGAGCCGCCGAGCACGTCGTTGACCAGGCCGTCGGCCGTCTCGTCACTGACCGTGCCGTCCTCGTCGACGGGCAGCGGGGTGGTCTGGTACGCGTCGGACTGCGCGTAGCCGGCGAGGGTGGCCAGGCTGGCCGACAGCTCCTGCTGGGAGAGCGAGGGGTCGTGGATCTGGCGAAGCGCCTCGACGGTGGTGTCGACCGTGGACTGGTTGGTGGAGAGCGTGTCGAGCACCGCCTGGAGGACCTGGCCGAACCTGGCCAGCTGCGCCGACTGGGGCTCGTCCGGCGCCCGGTAGGTGGCGTAGGCGGCGGCCGCCTCGCCCCGGAGCTGGACGTCCTCGCCGGCCGGCACCAGCGGCTCCGCCTCCTCCTCGGCGCCGGGCACCTCGACGTCGGTGGTCACGGTGATCCCGCTGACCAGGTCGACCAGGCTGACCAGCGAGGGGACGTTCAGCCGCCAGGTGCCCTTGATGTCGGCGCCGAGCAGCGAGCTGAGGGCCTCGCGGACCGAGCCGGCGCTCTCCTCCATGACGGCCTGGCCGAGCGTGGTGGTGCCGCCGTCCGGGCTGACCGCGAGTTCGTTGGGGAGCAGCAGGGTGGTGCCGGCGCCGGCGGTCTCGTTGGCGACCAGCAGCGCGGTGGCGGTCTCCTCGGAGTCCAGCGGCCACAGGTGCACCACGATCACGTCGCGCGCCTCGGCGCCGGGCCCCGGGGCGGCGTCCTCGCCGCCGAGGAACGGCAGCCGGTCGGTCGACCAGAGGAAGCCGACGCCACCGAGCAGCGCCAGCACCAGCGTGATGACCAGCAGCCGGCGCCGGCTGCGGCCCCGTCGCTTGGCCTCCTCGCGGCGCTCGGTGCGGCTCTCGCTGAACTTCAGCCAGTCGATGACGTCCTCGGACTCCTCGTCCTGCTCCTCGACGAAGGCGAACTGCTCGGTCTCGTACTGCTCGTCGGGCGCCGGCCGGCGCGGCCCCGGGACGGTGGGCGCGGCCCGCTCCTCGGCCGGCGGAACCGGCGGCTGCTGCCCGGTGTCGGGGTTGAACGCGTCGACGACCGGGGCCTGCTGCCCGGTGTCGGAGCCGAACGCCCCGGCGACGGGGGCCGGTTGCCCCGGCTGGTAGCCGTACCCGTCGGCGACCGGCCGCTGTTGACCCGTGTCATAGCCGAACGTGTCCGCGACGGGGGCCTGTTGACCCGTGTCGTAGCCGTAGGGATCGGGCACCGGCGGCTGTTGTCCGGTGTCGTGGTCGACGGTGGGCGCGTAGTAGCCGGCATAGCCCGCCTGCGCCGCGTAGGCGCCGTCGTAGCCGGGGGCCGACGGGACGGGGGTCTGCTGGCCGGTGTCGCCGCCGTAGCCGTCCCAGCCCGGGTAGCCGCCCTGGTCGCCGGCGTACCCCTGCTGGTAGCCGTAGCCGCCGTAGCCGTCCTGGTAGCCGCCGGCGGGCGGGGCGGCCGGCCCGGTGGGGTCGGAGTAGCCGGCCCCGGTGTGCTCGTCCGCCGGGTCCTGGGTGGGCTGGTGGAGCGGGCGCCCGTACGCGTCGTAGCCGTGGTTCTGCCCGTACGGCTGCTGTCGGTCGTTCACCAGGGGCCGCCCTTCGGTGTCCGGTCAGCGGGGGTCAGCGGGGGTGGGTTACGGCGCGTCCCGGTAGAGGGCGCGCTTGTTGATGTAGCGCACCACGCCGTCCGGCACCAGATACCAGACGGGATCGCCGCGGGCCACCCGGGCCCGGCAGTCGGTGGAGGAGATGGCCAGCGCCGGAACCTCGATCAGCGACACCCCGCCCTGCGGCAGGCCGGGGTCGGTGAGCGTGTGCCCCGGCCTGGTCACGCCGATGAAGTGGGCCAACGAGAACAGCTCGCCGGCGTCCCGCCAGCCCAGGATCTGGGCCAGCGCGTCGGCGCCGGTGATGAAGAAGAGGTCGTCGTTCGCGTAGGTGGCCCGCAGCTCGCGCAGGGTGTCGATGGTGTACGTCTTGCCGCCGCGGTCGATGTCGATCCGGCTGACCGAGAACTGCGGGTTGGACGCGGTGGCGATGACCGTCATCAGGTAGCGGTCCTCGGCCGGCGACACCGAACGGTGCCCCTTCTGCCACGGCTGACCGGTCGGCACGAAGATGACCTCGTCCAGGTCGAACCGCGCGGCGACCTCGCTCGCGGCGACCAGGTGGCCGTGGTGGATGGGGTCGAAGGTGCCACCCATGACCCCGAGCCGGCGCTTGCCGTCGGCTATCGGCTCTCGCATGGGAGGAGACCCTAGCGGTCCCGGTTGAGGCGGGTGGTGATCCAGAGCAGCAGCAGCAGCGCGGCGAGCGCGCCGGCGCCGATGCCCCAGGCGTTCAGGCTGGCGTGCGGGCCTCCCTCCGAGGCGAGCGGCAGCAGGGTCTCGGCGACGGTGGTGTCGGCGGTCAGAGCGGAGAGCTGGGTCATGCGACGGCCTATCCGGGAACGGGACGCTGGGACGTAGGGTCATGGTATGCGGACGCGGAGACCGCAGCCTCCTGCCCCCACCCGTCCGGGCGGTCGGGGCGGTGGCGGGGCCGCGACGCGGGTCGTAAGCCGGAACGGAGGGGGCCTGACATGACGGACAACGCGGACGGTGTCGAGGAGACGGGCGGCTCGGTGCCGCCCCAGCGAGAGGCGGCGGTCGAGGCGGTGGAGCGGCCGGCGGACGGCCGGCGGCGGTTCCCCGGGATCTCCTCCCGGGCCTACGAACACCCGGCGGACCGCTCGGCGTTGGTGGCGCTGCGCAAACTGACCGGTTTCGACACGGTGTTCAAGGCGCTGAGCGGGATGCTGCCGGAGCGCAGCCTGCGGCTGCTGTTCCTCTCCGACTCGGTGCGGGTGGACGAGCGGCAGTTCCCGCACCTGCACGAGATGCTGCTGGACGCCTGCGCGATCCTGGACCTGGAGCGGGTGCCGCCGCTCTACGTGGCGCAGGACCCGAAGCCCAACGCGATGTGCATCGGGCTGGACCAGCCGATCATCGTGCTGACCACGGGTCTGATCGAACTGCTCGACGACGAGCGGGAGATGCGGGCGGTGATCGGCCACGAGGTGGGGCACGCGCTCTCCGGCCACGCGGTCTACCGCACCCTGCTGCTCTTCCTGACCAACCTGGCGGTCCGGGTGGCCTGGATCCCGCTGGGGAACATGGCGATCATGGCCATCGTCACGGCGCTGCGCGAGTGGTTCCGCAAGTCCGAACTCTCCGCCGACCGGGCCGGGTTGCTGGTCGGGCAGGACCCGGAGGCCTCGATGCGCGGCCTGATGAAGCTGGCCGGCGGGAACCACCTGCACCAGATGAACGTGGACGCGTTCCTGGCCCAGGCCAGGGAGTACGAGGCGGGCGGCGACCTGCGGGACTCGGTGCTGAAGATCCTCAACGTGCTGCCGCGCACCCACCCGTTCGCCGCGGTGCGGGCCGCCGAGCTGCACGACTGGTCGAAGAGCCGGGACTACCAGCGCCTGATGACCGGCCACTACCCGCGGCGCAACGAGGACGCCGGCGCCTCGGTGAGCGAATCGGTGCGGGAGACGGCGGGGCACTACGCGCGGTCGGTGCGGACCAGCAAGGACCCGCTGATGAAGCTGGTCACCGACGTGGCCGGCGGGGCCAGCGACCTGGGCGGCCGGCTGCGGGACTTCGCCACCGGCCGCCGGGCCGGCGGCCCGGGTCAGCAGGACGCCGGCGGCGACGAGCGGCCCGGCGGGGGCGCCGGGTCGGGCACCGGCGGCGGTTCGGGCGACGGCTCCGGCGGCGGACCGGAGCGGGGCGACACGGACGGCGGCACGGCGGGGCCGGGGGCGGAGAGCCCGCGCTGACGGCGCCGGGCGGAGCGGCCGCGCGCCCCCGGGTGGTGCCCGACGGCACCACCCGGGGGCGCCGCGCGTCGGGGCCACGCGTCGGCCGGCGGGGCCGGCGACGGGCCGGGGCGGCGGGGCCGGGGGCGCCGGAGCGGCGAAAGGCCGGCGGGGCCACCACCGGCACGGAACGGCGGCGCCGGCGGGGACGGAGAGCGACGGCCACGCGTCGGGCCCGCGGGCCGGGGGGCCCGGCAACGCCGGAGCAGCGGGAGGCCGGCGGGGCCACCACCGCAACGCAACAGCGGCGCCCGCGGGGACGGAGGGTAACGGCCCGGCGGCCGGCGGGTCGGCAGAGCCGGGTGAGCGCGGCCGGGTCCGCGCAGGCGACGTCAGTACCGCCGGGGTCCCACACAGCCGAGGTCAGCACAAACGGGTGCGCACAGCCAGGTGAGAGCAGCCGAGGTCATCGGAGCCGGGTGAGGAGCAGCCGGAGTCGGCGCAGCCGGGGCGGCGCGCGGCTGAGGTCAGCGGGAGGAACGTCAGGAGAGGTTGAGCTGGCCCGGCATGAGGGCGGCACAGAGCACCGGTCGGTCGGCGTCCGGCACCAGCGGGTCGATGCCGGCGACCACCGTCTGCGGCGCCGACTCGCCGGCCAGCAGCGGCTCGAAGGCCACGGCCGGATCGGCCTCACAGGCCATCGGCCCGGCCAGCGTGTCCACCTGCCGCAGCACCACGTTCCGGTCCCGCAGCTCCTCCTTGCCGAACTGGAAGCGCACCTCGCGCCGCACCCCGAAGAGCGAGGCGGAGGCGCCCATCGAGTCGGTGGGGCGCAGCGCGTAGACGAAGACGTGGTGCCCGGCTATCTCCAGCACGTCCTCGGCGGCCTCGGTGAAGGTGAAGGCGCCGCTGACCCGGACGTGCGGGTCGGCCATCTCGACCCGCTCCCGGTCGAAGCGCACCAGCCAGTCGGTGGCCCAGGAACGGCCGGCCTCGTCGTCCATCACGGCGTCGAACTGCCGCTGCTGCTCGATGCCGAGGAGCTGCCGCACCTCGTTGAGCGAGCCGCCGACCAACACGTCGGGGTTGAGCGCGCTGGCCGTGAGGTACTCCTTGGCCAGGGTCAGCGCGGTCAGCACCTGTTCGCGGGAGAAGTGCGTGGTGGACTTGGGGTCGGGCAGCTCCAGGCCGCCGGAGCCGACGCCGAACTCGCGGACCGGGCCGCTGCCGAAGATCGCCTCGACGTCGATCTGGCCGGGCACCTCACCGTCCGGCACCAGCGCCACCGTGGAGCCCGCTGGCCGGCCGGCGGCCAGCGAACGCGGCGACTGGTAGGGGTTGTTGGCGCCCAGGTAGATCGCGGCGGCGAAGGCCAGCAGGATGATCATGGCCAGCGCCAGGCCCTGTTTGGGGACCGCGCGGCTCAGGCTGGGCTCGGCGGGCGGCTCCCGGTCGCGGACGGCGACCGCGTTCTCGACCGCCCGCTGCTCGGCAGAGAACTCCTGCAGCCGGGCAGCGTTGACGAACGTGTCGTCGAAGACGATCGATCGGTACTCCTCGTCCCCCGCTCCCGGGGCGCCAGCGGCGCCACCTTCGGGAGGGTCAGCTCTCCCGGCCACTCCCCTAGCGTAGGTCCCCGTCGCGGGTGCGGACAGCCCCGAAGGCGGAGAATCGCCCGTCCGGTGGGTAAGCGACGGGTGAAGAAAGCGAGTTGGCGCAAAACCGACATCCGACCGAGACCTGCGGGCCGCGGCCCGGGGGTCAGCGGCGGCGCCGGGCCCGGCCGGCGGCCTGCCCGCGCTCGCCGTCCGGCCAGATCGCCGGGGGCGGCGGCGCCGGCCGTGGCTGGCCCTCCCGGGGGGCACCGGCGCGCTGGATGGCTATCAGGGTCAGCGCGATCACGCTCAGGCTCATCACCATGGCCAACAGGCAGGCCACCGACCGCTGCCAGCGCAGCGGGCGCCGGGCCCGGCCCGGCGGCCGCTCGACCCCGCCGGCGGCGCGCGGCGGCCGACGCGCGCCGGCGTCCGAGGCTCCCGCCCGCGCCGCGCCCGGGGCCGGCGCGGGCGCCGCGGGACCGGCGGGCTCCACCGACCCGTCCTCGACGGGCTCGGGCACGTAGCGGGTGTAGTCGGAGCTGTCGAACCGGCCCTCGTTGTCCGGATCATCCGGATCGTCGGGGTCGCTCAGGTCGTCCAAGCCGCTCGGGTCGCCCAGGCCGTCCGGGTCCGTGAGATCGCCCCGGCCCCGGACGCTGGCCGGGTCCAGGCCGTCGCGGCGGTAGAAGCCGGCCGGGTCGGGGCCGCTCTCCCGGCCGGCGGGGCCGGTCGGATCGAGCAGCCGGTCCAGCTCCCCGAGGTCCGTCAGGCCCGCCAGGTCGTCCAGGTCGGCGAGCCCGTCCAACTCCTCGTACTCGGCGAACCCGTCACGCCCGCCGAACCCGTCACGCCCGCCGTATCCGGCCCGCCCGTCGAACGCGCCGGGCGCGTCCAGTGGTTCGGCCTCGTCCAGCGCCTCGGCGTCGTACCCGTCGTCGAACTCGTCGTCCGCCTCGTCGTCGAACTCGTCCTCGAACGGGCCGCCGTAGGCGCCGCCGATCCCGCTCGGGTCGAGGTCCGGGTCGCGGTGGAACGCCGGCCCTTCGGGCTCGGCGCGCCCCGCTGCGGCCCGCCTGGCCCGCTCCGCGGCACTCGGCTCGTGGATCTGGGCGGCGGCGACGAACTGCTCGTCGAGCACCACGGCGGCGAACGCCTCGTCGGCCGCCCCCGAGTTCTGGCTGTCGGGCCCCTCACCGTCCGGGAACGGTGGGCCTCCCACGTCGTCCGGCACCTCTCCAGCGTAGGCCGGATCGGCCGCCTTAGGGAGGCCCGGCGGGAATTCACCCCCGGGTGTGACCGTCGCCCGTCACCACGTAGGTGGTCGAGGTCAGCTCCGGCAGCCCCATCGGGCCACGGGCGTGCAACTTCTGGGTGGAGATCCCGATCTCGGCGCCGAAGCCGAACTGGCCCCCGTCGGTGAACCGGGTGGAGGCGTTCACCATCACCGCGGCCGAGTCCATCCGGGAGACGAACCGGCGGGCGGCCGCCGTGTCGGCGGTGACGATCGCCTCGGTGTGCCCGGAGGTCCAGCGGCGGATGTGCGCCACCGCCGCGTCCAGGTCGGGCACCACGGCGGCGGCGATGTCGTAACTCAGGTACTCCACCGCCCAGTCCTCGTCGGTGGCGGCCGGCACCGGCACGCCGGCCGCCTCGCCCGCCCGCTGCCACGCCGCGTCACCGTGCACGGTGACGCCGGCCTCGGTCAGCGCGGCCAGCGCCCGCGGCAGGAAGCGCTCGGCGACCGCCTCGTGCACCAGGACCGTCTCGGCGGCGTTGCACACGCTGGGCCGCTGGGCCTTGGAGTTGACCAGGATCTCGACCGCCAGCTCCGGGTCGGCCGCCGCGTCCACGTAGACGTGGCAGTTGCCGGTGCCGGTCTCGATCACCGGCACCGTCGACTCGTTGACCACGGTCTGGATCAACGAGGCGCCGCCGCGCGGGATCAGCACGTCGACCAGGCCGCGCGCGGTCATCAGCTCGCGCACCGAGTCGCGGCTCTCGCCCGGCACCAGCTGCACGGCGTCGGCCGGCAGCCCGGCGCCGGCCACCGCGTCGCGGAGCACCTCGACCAGCGCGGTGTTGGAGGCGTACGCGGAGGACGAGCCGCGCAGCAGCACCGCGTTGCCCGACTTCAGGCAGAGCGCGGCGGCGTCCACCGTGACGTTCGGCCGGGCCTCGTAGATGATCCCGACGACGCCCAGCGGCACCCGGACCTGGCGCAGCTCAAGACCGTTGGGCAGGGTCGAGCCGCGCACCACCTCGCCGACCGGGTCGGGCAGCGCGATCACGTCCCGCACGTCGGCGGCGATCGCGGCGATCCGCTCCTCGGTGAGGGTGAGCCGGTCCACGATGGCGTCCGGGGTGCCGTTGGCCCTGGCCCTGGCCACGTCCTCGGCGTTCGCCTTGACCACCTCGGCCGACCTGGCCAACAGCGCGTCGGAGACCGCTTGCAGGGCCGCGTCCCGCGCGGTCCGCGGCAGCGGCGCGAGATCGGCCGCCGCCGCGCGGGCGCGGCGCGCGGTGGCGATGACGGGCGAGTCCGACGCGGAGGGCACTGAGCTGCTCATGGCACGCAGCCTAGCCGGCGCCGGCCGGCCGGGGACCGGCCAGCCAGCATGCGGAACAGCGGCCCCGACCGTGGCGGAGCGGAACTCGGGGACCCGCCTGGCGCTAGAAGGGGTGGACGCCGACCGGGTGGGCCGGCGGCGGCCCGTACCCCTCGGAGATCCGCTGCTGGTAGGTGTCCCGGCCGACCACCTCAAGGCCCACGATCTCCCAGGCCGGCAGCTGGGCGGTGCGCCGGTGCTCGCCCCACAGCCGCAGCGCCAGGGCCGCCGCGTCGTGCAGGTCCCTGGCCTCCTCCCAGTACCTGATCTCGGCGTGGTCCTCCGCGTACCGGCTGGTGAGCAGGAACGGGTGGTCCGCCGCCAGCCGCTCCAGCGCCCGCCGGACATCGGGCAGCGGCACCGTCCGGCCGGCCACGCTCAACGTGATGTGCCACAGTCTGGAAGATCGCTCCTCGGTGTCCCCCCGTGGTCGCTCCGCGTGCGCGGGGTTGTCCCGCTCGCGGGCCGGCCGGCCTCCTTCGACGCTGGCCAGTCGTCTCACCGACAGCCTCCTGACATGGTGCGAACGTCGTTGCTGGGTGTGCGGGTGAGTGCCGGTCGGGCACCAGGCACGAGTGGACCAGTCGCCCGGCCCGACCGGGCGTCTTTCCCCGAACCTTCGGTGGAAAGACTGGTCTTTCACAGATCGGGCACCGGCCGGCCAAGCCTCCCGCGTACGGCCTCCTCGGGATCTCTTATGCCCGTAGCAGCACGAGGTCATCGCGGTGGACGACCTCTCTTTCGTAGTCGGGACCCAACTCGCGCGCCAGTTCCCTGGTGGAACGGCCGAGCAGCCGGGGCAGCTCCTTGGCGTCGAAGTTGACCAGGCCGCGGGCGACCGCCCGGCCCGACTCGTCGCGCAGCTCGATGGGTTCGCCGGCCAGGAACTCCCCCGCCACACCGACGATCCCGGCCGGCAGCAGGGAGCCGCCGCGCTCCGTGATGGCGGTCACCGCGCCGGGGTCCAGCACCACCGCGCCGCGCGGCACGGAGGCGTGCGCCAGCCACAGCAGCCGGCCGGTGGCGCGCCGCCCGGTGGGGCGGAAGTAGGTGCCGGTGGCGGCGCCGGAGAGCGCGTCGGCGACCTGGCTGGCGGCGGTCAGCACCACCGGGATGCCGGCCTCGGTGGCGATGCCGGCGGCCTCCACCTTGGTGACCATCCCGCCGGTGCCGACGCCGGCCCGGCCCGGCCGGCCGAGCTGGACGCCGGCCAGGTCGGCCGGCCCGGTGACCTCGCCGATCCGCTGGGTGCCGGGCCGGGCCGGGTCGCCGTCGTAGAGCCCGTCCACGTCGGAGAGGAGCACCAGCAGGTCGGCCTTGACCAGGTGGGCGACGAGGGCGGCCAGCCGGTCGTTGTCGCCGAACCTGATCTCGTCGGTCGCCACCGTGTCGTTCTCGTTGACCACCGGTACCGCGCCCATGGCGAACAGCTGGTCCAGGGTCCGGTAGGCGTTGCGGTAGTGCGCGCGCCGGCTGGTGTCGGTGGTGGTCAGCAGCACCTGCCCGACCCGGCGGCCGTAGCGGGCGAACGAGGCGGTGTAGCGGGCCAGCAGCAGGCCCTGCCCCACGCTGGCCGCGGCCTGCTGCCGGGCCAGGTCGCGCGGTCGCTGGGCCAGGCCGAGCGGCGCGAGCCCGGCGGCGATCGCCCCCGACGAAACCAGTACGATCTGCCTCCCGTCCTGTTTCACCAGCACATCGACCAGTGCGTCCACCCGGTCGGCGTCCAGTCCGCCGGCCGCCGTGGTCAGCGAGGATGAGCCGATCTTGACGACGATCCTGCGGGCGTCGGAGACGTCCTGCCGTGCCGCTGTCATGGCACCTTCCTGTTCGCGTTCGCTGTCCGGCCGGACCGCGTCGGGCGCGATAGCCGGGGCCGCGCGCCCCCGCGTCTGAGGGCGGCGGCCCGGCCCGCGGTCGCCCGCGCGACCTGGGACGTCGGACATCGGGGCACCCCCGGTGTCGGGCCGGCCTGCCGACCGTAAATGTATGCCACCCCACCCGCCGGGTGTCTGGCCGTCTCACCCCGGACCACTCTGCCCGGCCACCCGCACGAGTGAATTCCGTCCGGTTTGGGGTGGCACCACCGTTGTGCGCGGTAAGTGGCTGTCTTTCCGGGGCTGACCACCCGGGCTGACCTCCCGACGACACCCCGGGCCGGCTCCCCCACCGCCCGACCGTTCCCCCCTGGCATCGCTGCCTGAACTCCCCCATCTCCCGCCCGAACCGGAGCTGACTCTCTGTGGCTGCTGGACCGACGCTGCGCCGCGGCGCCCAAGGGCTCGCCCTGGGTGCCCTGTTGCTGCTCTTCACCGCTCAGTTGCTGGGCGCCCAACTCCCCAACGCGCCGCTGTTGTGCGTGGCCGGCGGCGCCGGGCTCGCCCTCGATCTGGCGCTGCGCCAGTGGTGGCCCGGCGTGCTGGTGCCGCTCGGCCGGGTCCGCTGCGACGAGACGATGCGCCAACTGCTGCGCGACCTGCTGGTGGTGGTCGGCCTGGCGCACCTGGCCGAGGTCTCCACCGCGGTCCGGCTGCTGGTCGTCGCCGGCCTGCTGGCCTGCTACGCCCTGCACTTCCTGACCCGCGCGCTGGCGGTGCTGGTGCGCCGCTCCCGCACCCTGCCGGTCCTCACCCGCAACATCGACACCTCGGAGCTGCGGCTGCGGCCCGCGCCGCCCCGGCTGCTGACCGGCGCGCACCGCCGGATGCCGCTGTTCGCGGTGCCGGCCACCGCGGGCATGCTCGGCACCGTCGCCACCGGGCGCGCGGCGTGGAGCCTGCTCGGCGTCGGCTGCTCGCTGCTGCTCTTCGCCGGCGGCGCGGCCCGGCTGGCGACCTGGCTGCTGCCGGGGCGGCGCCCGCCGAGCACCGAGGAGGTGCTCGCCTGGTTCCAGCGCTGGCTGGAGGAGCACCGCCCACGGGTCGGGCTCTACTTCTCCGGCGGCAGCGGCACCGCCTACCAGGTCAACATGTGGCTGGGCGCGGTCGCGGCGCTGGAGGAGAACGCGCTGGTGGTGCTGCGGGAGCGGCCCATGGTGCAGCAGCTGGCGCCCACCGAGCTGCCGGTGGTCTGCGTGCCGAAGGTGGCGCACCTGATGCTGCTGGAGCACTCCACCCTCCGGGTGCTGATCCACCCGGCCAACGCGCCCAAGACCTCCCAGGTGCTGCGCATCCCGACCATCAAGCACGCCTTCGTCAACCACGGCGAGAGCGACAAGCTCTCCAGCTGCAACCCGTACGCCAAGGTGTACGACGAGGTGTGGGTCGCCGGCCCGGCGGCCAGGGAGCGGTACGCGCTGGCCGACGTCGGCGTGGACGACCGGGACGTGGTCGAGGTGGGCCGGCCGCAGCTGGCGCCGATCCACCCGTACACCGGGCCGCCGCCCGCCGAGGGACCGATCACCGTGCTCTACGCCCCCACCTGGGAGGGCTGGACCAACGACCCGGGCAACACCTCGGTGCTGCTGGCCGGCGAACGGCTGGTGGCCGAACTGCTGGCCGACGCCCGGGTCCGGCTGCTCTACCGGCCGCACCCGATGACCGGCTCCGTCGATCCCAGGTTCGGCGCCGCCGACGCCCGGATCCGGGCGCTGGTGGCGGCCGCCGAGCGCCGCCGGCCGGCCCGCGCCGGGGCGCGCTCCCCGGCGCCGGCGCCGCGCGGCGCGCTGCTGCGGCGGTCGGCCGGGCCGGTGGCCGAACGCGGCGCGCTGGCCGCCGGCGCCCCGCCGGAACCGGACCGGACGGCCGGCGAACTCGCCCACCGCACCGCCCGGTTGGAGGCGCTGACCAGCCGGGGCTGGCGGCCGGGCGCGGACGACGTGGAGCGGATGCTGTGGCAGTCGGCGCCCGCGGAGGGCCACCAGGAGGCCGTGGCGGCCGCCACCCGCGCCTGGCGGGCCGCGTTCTGGGCCGCCCAGGACCCGGAGGGCCACCTGGTGCTGACCGGACCGCGCCCCGACCTCTACAGCTGCTTCAACCAGGCCGACCTGCTGATCTCCGACGTGTCCAGCGTGGTCGCCGACTACCTGGCCGGGGTCAAGCCCTACGCGGTGGTCAACACCAGCGGGCTGAGCGAGGAGGCGTTCCGGGCCGCCAACCCCACGGTCCGGGCGGCGACGGTGCTCAGCCCGGACGTGGCCGAGCTGCCCGAGCTGCTGGCCGCGGTGGTGGACCCGCGCCTGGACCGGCTGGCCGGGGCGCGCGCCGAGCTGCGGGCGTTCCTGCTGGGCCCGACGGAGCCGCCGTCCCAGGTCAGGTTCCAGCAGGCGACCAGCGCGCTGTTGGCCCGCGCCGAGGCCCGGGGCGGCCGGCCCGGAGCCGGCCGCCGGGGCGGCCGGCCCTGACCCGCGCCCGGGTCAGCCGACGGTCGCGACGGCGGCGAACCGTGGCGCCGCGCTGTCGTAACGGGCCCCGGTCAGGTCGCCGACGACCTCGACCGCCTCGAACCCGGCCGCCGTCAGCTCGCCGACCAGCTCGTCCGGGGTGAAGTACCGGACCCAGTTGTAGAAGGTCCGCCGCCGCCCGGCCTCGACGATCTCGTACCTGTCCAGCGAGACCCGCGCCCGCTCGTAGCGGTGGGTGTTGAGGAAGCCGAAGTAGGGCCGGTCGGACCAGAAGCCGTCCATCAGGGACGGCGCGTAGGTCGCCCGCTCCCGCACCTCGGCGAACGCGGCCGCCGAGTCGACGTCGAAGACGAACGAGCCACCGGCGTCGAGGTGCCGGCGGACGGTGTCCAGCAGCGCCCGCCGGCCGTCGGGCGACAGCGCGCCGTAGTCCCGCATGACCATGATGACCAGGTCGTAGCGCGCGTCGTCCCGGTAGGCGAGGTAGTCCTGGCGCAGGTACCGGACGGACAGCCCGGCCGCGCGGGCCGCCGCGCCGGCGTGGTCGAGCGAGCGGGCGGACAGGTCGAGACCGGTGACGATCGCGCCGGCCCGGGCGAGCCGGTTGGTGTACAGCCCCGGGCCGCACCCGAAGTCGGCGACCCGCGGGCCGGCGGCGATGTCGAACCGGTCGACGAGCCAGGCCAGCACCCGCTCCAGGTACTCGGCCCGGTAGGAGGAGAGGTCGACGAGCGGGTCGAGGTGGGCGGCGAGCATCCGCCCGGAGATGTGCGGGTCGCACCACAGCTCCGGGGTCGTCACCTGGGCGTAGAGGGCGGGGCGGGCGTTGATGCCGGCGAGTTCTTCGAACATGGGTGGCACTTCCGTGCTTCTCGTGCGGTGGGCCGGGCAGGGGGCGCGCGCCTCGGAAGATCGGAAGAGGGGGCGCGGCCGCGGTCACGAGCCGCCGTCCGGGCAGGGCGGACCGCCGGGAGGCCGGCACCGGGCCGGGCGCCTCCCGCGTCCGGCGACCGCCGGGACCTCGGGCTCAAGGGGACTCACGCGCACATGACGCCCACCCTAGGCCGTCTGGTCCGGCGGCGTCACAGCGCGGCCAGCCACTCGGCGACGGCCTCGGTCAGCAGGGTCAGCGCCGCGTCCTGGTCCAGCTCGGCGCGCCTGGGCACGGCGAACGCGTGGTCGGCCGCCGGCACCTCGACGACCCGCACCCCGGCCGGGAACTCGGCCGGCCGGCCGAAGCTGTCCCGGCCGCCCTGGACCACCAGCAACGGCAGCCGCCCGACCGGCAGTTCCTCGGCCCTGGACCGCTCGGGGCGGCCCGGCGGGTGCAGCGGGAAGGCGAGCGCCAGCACCCCGCGGGCCCCGGTCGCCACCGCCGTGCGGCAGGCCACCCGGGCGCCGGCGCTGCGGCCGCCCACCACCAGCGGCAGCCCCGGCTCGGCGAGCGCCGGGGCGAGCCCGCGCCAGCCGGTGTCCAGGGTGCGCGGGGCCGGTGCCACCTTCTTCCCCGCCACCCGCCAGGGCTGCTCGACCAGCGCCACCGTCACCCCGCGCGCCGGCAGCGCGTCGGCCAGCGCCGTCAGGTCGCGGGCCTCGATCCCGCCGCCGGCGCCGTGCCCCAGGGCCAGCACCGTCACCGGGTCCGGCGCCTCCCACCAGCTGATCCTCGCCTGTCCCGCCTCGGTGTCCACCGACTGCCGCCGGTCCGCGCTCCGCGCCATGGGGTTCGTGGGGTTCATGGCGGCCAGTCTGCCCCGGGGCCGCCCCACCGCCCCGGCAGCGGGGGCCGCCGGTCACCCGGCGTGCCGCCCCCGACACCTGGTGGACACCGCCGGGTCACCGGCCGGCCGACTGCCGTTAGGGTTCGGGGGTGATGAGCTGTTCCCCTCCCCACACCAGCCACCTCACCCCGCAGGGGGCGTCATGACCGGCTCGCCCCGGCCCGCCACGGAACACCCGGCCGAACAGACCGTGCGGCTGCGTCTGCCCGCCCAGGGCGACGAGCGGCAGCCGCCGGACCGGGACGGCCCCAAGCCCGCCCCGAAGCAGCGCGACGCGTTCTTCGACAACGCCAAGTACCTGGCCATCGTGCTGGTCGCCGTCGGGCACGCCTGGGAGCCGCTGCGCTCGGACTCCCGGACGGTCACCGCGCTCTACATGTTCGTGTACGCCTTCCACATGCCGGCGTTCATCCTGATAGCCGGCTACTTCTCGCGCAGCTGGGACGGCCGGCCGGACCGGGTGCGCCGGCTGGTCACCGGCGTGCTGGTGCCCTACCTGGTCTTCCAGATCGCCTACACGTACTTCCTGCGCCACCTCGACGAGAACGACAACAACTACCTGCCGCTCTTCGAGCCGCGCTGGCTGCTGTGGTTCCTCGTCGCGCTCTTCATCTGGCGGCTGACCGTGCCGCTGTGGAAGGCCGTCCGCTGGCCGGTGCCGCTGGCCCTGGCGCTGGCCGCCGTGGCCACCGCCTCCCCCACCATGGGCAGCGACCTCCAGCTCCAGCGGGTGGTGCAGTTCCTGCCGTACTTCGTGCTGGGCCTCACGCTGCGCGCCGAACACTTCCAGCTGCTGCGCCGCCGGGCGGCCCGGCTGGCCGCGCTGCCGGTCGGGGCCGTCGCCGCGCTCTTCGCCTACTGGGCCGAGCCGCGGATGGAGTACGCCTGGTTCTACCACCGGGGCAGCGCCCAGGAGCTGGGCGAGCCCTGGTGGGTCGGGGCGCTGATGACGCTGGCGCTGTTCGGCTGCTCGGTGGTGCTCACCGCCTGCTTCCTGGCGCTGGTCCCCGGCAGGCACTCGTGGATGACCACGCTG
>NZ_JAVREO010000031.1:0-44513 GCF_031845445.1 Streptomyces chisholmiae
CGGTTCGGGTGCGGTGGAGGACGGCTTCGTCGAGGAGGAGTTCGGTGGGGGGTGGGCTTGGGGTGGGTGGGGGTGGTGGGGCGTTGGGGGTGAGTGCGGCGTTGTATTCGGGGGTGCGGAGGGGGTGGGGGATGTGGTGGTTGGTGTAGTGGCGGTGGGTGGTGGCTTGTTGGTGGCAGGCGGTGAGGCGGGTGTGGTGGTCGGGGGTGTGGTCGGTGAGCCAGGTGTCGGGTGGGGTGTTGAGGAGGTGGGTGAGGTGGTCGAGTTGGTGGTGGTGTTGGTAGAGGTGGAGGAGGGCGGGGAGGTGGCGTTGGTGGGTGTGGATGGTGCCGGTTTCGATGCGGCTGAGGGTGGCGGTGGAGATGCCGGCGTGGGGGGCGACTTGGTCGAGGCGGAGGTGGCGGGTTCTGCGGAGGGTGCGGAGGTGGGCGCCGATGACGAGGGCGCTGGCGGGTGTGCGGGTCGAGGTGCGGGTGGTTGTCATGGGGTCCAGCGGTGTCCGATGAGGGTGCGGGGTCGGTAGCCGGCGGCGGCGGTGGTGGTTTGGTGGGGGTAGAGGTGCTCGGCGAAGCCGGTGGCGTGGGTGTAGTCCCAGGTCATGGCGTGGAGTTGGGCCAGGCAGGCGCCGCAGGCGTAGAGGGGTGCGTGGGCGCCGTCGGTGCTGAGCGCGCCGATCCAGGTGACCGGGGCGATCTGGTGGCCGCAGTAGAACCAGCAGGCGCCCAGCACCCAGTCACCGGCGGCCCGCCCTGGGTGGGGGAGGTCGAGTTCCCACCCCTGGTCAGGTCCGGTGGTGTGGTTCATCAGAGGAAGGCGGCCTCGGGCCGGTCGGCGTTGATCAGCAGCGGGAGGCGTCGGCGTTGTCCGGCGGCGATGATCGCGTACTGGTACAGGCCGGGCGGTTCGTGGAGTTCCCGCATCGGCACCCAGCTGGCCCCCTCGGCGGGATCGACGCCGGGTACGTCGGGGAGGATGTCGCCGTCCAGGACGTAGGTCAGGCCGTTGAGGGTGCCGTGTTCGTCGGTGGTCGGGGTGCACAGGAAGTACTCGGTCAACGCCCGCTCGCAGCCGGTCTGTTCACGCAACAGTTCGCGGGCGGCCAGGATCAGGCACCGCCCGGGGGTGACCTGCCCGTGCGGCAGGACCCACCCCTCGCCCCCGTCGTCCTTCCGCCCCCGCACCATCAGCATGTGGTTGGTGTGGGTACTGGCCAGGATGTGGAACGTGACGGGCAACGCGGCCCGCAGAATCTTCGTGTGCATCACGCAACGCCTTTCGTTAAGAAGGGATAGCTAGTTCAAGGTGGCGGGCAACAGCCCGGACAGCGCGGTCAGCAGACACATCAACCCGACGAACGCCGGCCCCGCCGCCTGGTCGAGGAAGGCCGCGACCGGCCCCGCCGCCGCCTGCCCTTCGGCCTCCGGGTCGGCGTCCGGCCGCCGCACCACCCGCCAGTGCCGCTCGATCCGCGACAGGAACCGCGTGTGCTCTGGCAGCTGTTGGGTGTGCTGCAACGCCCACACCGCAACGGGCAACGGATCGTTGTCGAACAACGGAGACGCGGCGCCGCAGCCCAGACACTCCACGCCATAGATCGCCTCCGGCGCACCCACACCCCGCTCCTCACACAACACCCAGTCCGCGCCCTTGACGATCGAGACCCGTTCCACCGCATCGGCAAGCTGCGACGGGGGTTGCCGTATCTGGTTTCGTGTAGGCATTCCGTTCTCCTGACAAATCGCAAACCGGCTACGGGTCTTGCCTACGCCTCGGGGCGGAGTTGGTCCGCGCGGAGACCGACAACCCCACGTGCGGGGCACCGTCCGATACGAGGGTCATCAGCTGTGCGGAGGTGATGAGTTCGCGTCGCTCGTCATCCCGTGAACCGAAGACGAGGACAAACCCAGCCCCGCTTTTGACCAACCGAATCCGTAACCCCGGTGTCGCGCCAGGTCTCCCGGTCAACAGCTCTCCCCTGGTGGCGGACTTCCTGTTCGTAGACATGCGAGGGCGGCATCGGAACGTCAAGGCTGAAGTGCACCCGTTTCCCGCCGCCGCACGTGGGGCTGAACCCCCAGGAGGCGGAGAGCGCCCTCACCAGGGCAAGACCGCGCCCGGATTCGTCCCCCAGGCCAGGGGTGGCCAGCTTCAGCGAACCTGCCCCCCGGTCGGTGACCCCCACGGTGAGCAGGCCGTCGGATACGTCCACTTCGACCAGGCAGCGTTGCGACTCCGGTGAATGGAGAACCGAATTCGTCACCAGCTCCGAGGTCAGGAGTTCGGCGATGCCGGCGATATCCTCGCCACAACTCCAGGCAAGTACGGCCTCGCGAACCGCCTTTCGAGCCTTGCCCGGCGATTCGATGCCTGCCGGGAAGTGGAATGTGCGACTCATGATTAGCACGCGTGCCCCCTTCCAGGACCACGAGCCCCGCAGCGCGCCTCGACCCGCGACCGGGCACGCCGAGTTGACCACCCGCCACTCTGCGTGGACGAGTGGCTACAAGGTAATGCTGCGCGCACTCATCCCGCAAGTCCTCATCTTGCACATGTGCAGATCTGGGAGGCTGGTGGCTGTGACTCGTTGGACACGGCAGACTGGAGAAGGACAAGTGGGAGGACGGATGGCCAGCACGTTCCGGAGCCGACGGCTCGGGGCTGATCTGCGAAATCTGCGTGACAGCGCCAAGTTCAGCTCGGAGTGGGTCGCGCAGGAGATGGGCTTCTCGCGCCCGAAGCTCAACCGGATCGAGGGCGGCGAGGTCCGTGTCTCGCAGAACGATCTGAAGGCGCTGCTGCACCTGTACAAGGTGGAAGACGAGCGGGTGATCAACGCCTACCTTGTCGAGGCCCGGGAGGCGTTCAAGCCGGGCTGGTGGCGGGCTTACCAGGACGCCATCCCGCGCTCGTACGCGGACTTCATCACGCTGGAGGCCCAGGCCACCGAGATCAAGAACTGGGAACCAATCCTGATTCCCGGTCTGCTTCAGACCGAGACGTACACCAGGGCGGTGATCCAGGCCAACCCGGCGATCCTGCCGCCGACCGACATGGACGAGTTGGTGAAGGTCCTGCGCGAGCGACAGGCCATCCTGCGCCGTGAGCTACCGGACCAGCCGCCCCGACTCTGGGCGATCGTCGGCGAGTCGGCCGTGCGTCAGGCGGTGGGTGGCGTCGAGGTGATGCGTGCGCAACTCACTCATCTGGGCGAACTCACCGAGCACCCGCACATCGTTCTCCAGGTCCTGCCGCACGGCGCCGGTGCCCATGCGGGACTCACCGGCGCTTTCGTGGTGTTCGGCCTCCCACGGAACCCCGACGTGGTCAGCGTGGAGAACATGACCGGAACGCTCTACATGGACCAGCCGGGGGAACGCCAAAGCTACAGCGACGCGTTCGACCATCTCAGGGCAGCGGCCCTGAACCCGGCGGACTCCCTCGCGCTCATCCAGCGCGCGGCGAAGGAAATGCAGGAATAGGAAGGCGAATTGATGATACCCGGAGACGGTATCGGGCAGTGGCGGAAGAGCAGCTACAGCGGAGGAAACGGTAACTGTCTGGAGGTCGCGCCGCTCGCCGGCGACGGCGGCCGGGCGGTGCGCGACTCGAAGGCCCCCGCAGGGCCCGTGTTGATGTTCAGCAACTCCCAGTGGGCAGCGCTCGTTGGGCTGGCCAAAGGCCAGGAGGCCGGGTCGGACAGCTGAGACGTGTTGTCGGGCTCCGGCGCTTACGCCGGGGTCCGGTCCTCCTGCTGGACCACGGAGATCTCGGCACACGAGGAGTTCGCATGACGGACGAGCCAGGGCGCGTCTTTCGGGACGCGTGGATCGCTGGTGTGAAGGAACACTTCCCGGGGGAGCCGAAGCCCGGCTACGTCGCGCCGTGGGAGGACATGCCCGACTGGGAGCGGGAGGCCGCGGCGGCGGTGTACCAGCAGATCCGGCAGTTCGTGGAGATCAGCGCGGGTGGTGCCACGAAGCTGACCCGGGAACAGAAGGGCAGGTTCGTGGCGATCTGCTGGACCGCGCAGATCCACCGGCACTTCGAGGCGCCGAAGCCGAGCTATGTCGCGGACTGGGACGCGCTCCCGGAATGGCAACGGGCGACCGACATCGGCATCTTCGAAGCGATCGAGTAACGCGGCCGGGGCCGTGCCGGTCCGCCCGGCATGAACGAGGGAGGGAACACCCATGGCAACGCTGGCCGTGACGGGGCACATGGATCTGACGGAGTCCACGGTGGTGCTGGTGCGTGCGGCGCTGCGGGGGCTGTTGGCCGGGCACGAGCCGGGCGATCTGGTGGGGGTGTCCTGCATCGCCGCGGGGGCGGACTCCCTCTTCGCGGAGGCGGTGTTGGCGGTGGGGGGTCGGCTCGTCGTGGTGGTGCCCGGCCGGGACTACCGGGAGCGGAAGGTCAAGCCGCAGGACGCGGCGCGGTACGACCGGCTGGTCGAGGCCGCCGCCGAGGTGTACACCGTGCCGGTTGACCGGGCCGGCCGGGAGGGCTACGAGGCCGCCGCCGGGAACTCCTGGCCCGGGCCGACCAGTTGGTCGCCGTCTGGGACGGCGTCCCGTCCACCGGCAGGGGCGGCACCGCCGACACCGTCACCGCCGCCCGCACCCCCGGCATCCCGGTACACGTCATCTGGCCCGAAGGCGCCGCCCGACAGTGACCCCCAGCGGACCGGCCGCCGCCGGCCAGCACACGGCGTGCGACCGAGCCCACCCCTCCCGTCGCCCCTGGGCGGCGGCAGCGGTGACGGTCGCCTGCCCGGTCCGGTACGAGAGAGGAGTTCGCATGAACGCGGAGGAAGCCCGGCAGGTGGATGCCGTGTTGCGGCGTCTGGGGCTCCCTGGCGTGGTGGCGCCGGAAGATCCGGCGGACCCGGGGGGCGAGTGGCGGGTGTACGACCAGGCCGACCCCGAGACGCGCACGGAGACCACGGCTGACGCGCTGGTGGGCCTCGCCACGGCGTATCCGGGGGAAGCGCCCCCGTCCGGGTCGGCGCGGGGCGATCAGCGGGGCCCTACCCGTGGCTTCGTGCTGCCGCCCACGGACGGCTGACCGGGCGGGACCAGCCCGCCAGTCAGGCCGCCGGCCGGAACTCCTGGCCCGAGCCGCCCCGTTGGTCGCCGGCCAAGACAGGGCCCCGGCCACCGGCAGGGCCGGCACCGCCTGCACCGCCGTCACCGCCGGCCGGCACCGGCGACCGGTGCCGACTCATCGGGGCACGGCGCCGCGCATCAGGCCCTCAAGGTCACGTTCGCCCGCGGGCGTCTGCGCCCCGTCGCGCAGTCCTTGGGCTATCAGTCGCTGGACGGCGGGCAACGCGATCTGCGTGGCCCACGCCTCGTCCTCTCGGCGAAGTCCGTCTGTGAGGTCGTCGGCGGGCAACGCGCGCTTGGCCGCTTCGACGACGCCATCGGGCAGGGCGGCGATATCGCGGGCGACACGGTCGACATACGCGTCGAGTTGGTCGGCCGGCAGCGCCCTGTTGATCCAGCCGTAGGACGCCGCGGTCTCGGCGTCGAAGAGGTCGGCGGTGAGGACCACCTCCAGCGCGCGGTTGCGGCCCACGCGGTCGCGGAGGTACTGCGTTCCGCCGCCGCCGGGGACGATGCCCATGAGCGCCTCGATCTGGCCGATTCCGGCGGTCTCGGCCGCGGCGAATGCCATGTCCGCCGCGGCGACGAACTCCGCCCCGCCACCGCGGGCCTTCCCGGCGAGTTTGACGATGGTCACCTGGGGCTGGTGGCGGAGCAGCTCGCCCACGGCCTGGAACACGTTGAGGTCCGCCGGCGCCGACGCGGCGAGCTGCCGCAGATCGTCCATCCGCTCCGCGATGCCCATGTCCACGTGGGCGAGGAAGAACTCGGGGTCGGCGCTGGAGAAGACGATCACCCGGACCGAGGAGTCGCCCCGCAGGGCGTCCAGCGCCGTGCGCAGCTCGCGCATCATCGTCACGTCGAGCACGTTCACCGGCGGGTTGTCGAGGACGATCCGGGCGACGCCGTCCGCGCTGCTCACGTGCAGCGTCGAGTAGACAGGGGTGGTCAAGGGACTCTCCATCAGTTACCGATAGATGTGTAGGTTCGCTCTGCATACCTACCGTCGGCGACGCCCCTGGCACCGTCAAGAACGCACTCTGGGAGAACCAAGGAACATGAGGGATACCGGCCCGCACGGAATGACCGAGGGAACATCCGTTACCTTCCGGGCGAACTGCCCCAGTCGGCCGATCCTCGACCAGATAGCCGACAAGTGGTCGATGATGGTCATGGCGCTGTTGGAACGGCCCATGCGGTTCAACGAGTTGAAGCGCCGTCTGGAAGGCGTGACGCAACGCGTCCTCACGCAGACGCTGCGCCGCCTGGAGCGCAACGGAATGATCGAGCGGAAGGTACTGCCGACCTCACCGGTCGGCGTCGAGTACTCGCTCACGGCGTTGGGTGAGTCCCTGCGCGAGCCGTTCGGGCAGTTGTACCGCTGGACCGTCGAGCACAGCGAGGAGATCCAGAACTGCCAGCGGGCGTACGACAGCAGGACCGCCCCCTAGCCGGTGTCGGGGTCCACCGATCGGTGGATGCGGGTATCAACCGAGGTCAGAGCGGTACGGTCGATGTGGCGGGGCGCGGTGCGCTCGTAGCGTCGCGGGGTGACCGCATTGGAAGTACGACATCTGCACAAGCGCTACGGTCGGCACGTCGCCGTCGAGGACGTCTCCTTCACCGTCGAGGAGGGGGAGATCTTCGGCATCATCGGGCCCAACGGGGCCGGTAAGACGACGACCGTCGAGAGCATCGCCGGCCTGCGCACGCCCGACTCGGGGTCGATCTCCGTGTTGGGGCTGGACCCGATCAGGGACCGGGCGGAGGTGCGTGAGCGGCTCGGCGTGCAGTTGCAGGAGAGCGGCTTCCCGGACGCGATCAGGGTCAGCGAAGCCCTGGAGCTGTACGGCTCCTTCTACCGGAACCCGGCCGACTGGCGCGAGCTGGTGGAACTGCTCGGGCTGACCGAGAAGCGCGACACGCGCTACCAGGCGCTCTCGGGCGGGCAGAAGCAGCGGCTGTCGATCGCGCTCGCCCTGGTCGGCAGTCCGCGGGTCGCGATCCTCGACGAGCTGACGACGGGGCTGGACCCGCAGGCCAGGCGCGACACCTGGAGCCTCATCGAGCGGGTGCGGGACACGGGGGTCACGATCCTCCTGGTCACGCACTTCATGGACGAGGCGGAGCGGCTCTGCGACCGGATCGCCGTGATCGACGGTGGCCGGGTCGCCGCGGTGGACACGCCCGAGGGGTTGATCGCGCGGTCGAGTCCGGTGCGGCAGGTCAGGTTCCGGCTGAGTCAGCCGCTGGACCAGCGGGTCCTGACCGAGTTGCCCGACGTGATCGATGTCGAGATCGTCAAGGGCCGCTGGCTGGTCACCGGCCGGGGACAGCTGCTGAGCAGCGTGGCGGGGGCCCTGGCCAGGGCACGGGTGGTGGCGGAGGACCTCCGCGTGGACCAACACAACCTCGACGACGCGTTCGTGGCCTTCACGGGGCGCGCCCCGGAGTCCGCGGCGTCCCCGGAACCCCAGGCAGCTCCGGAGTCCCCGGAAGCCTCCGAGCGGAGGGACGACTGATGGGTGCGCTTCTGAAGATGGTCAAGGTCGAGACGAGGCTGTTCCTCCGCGACCCCGGCTCCGTCACCTTCGGTGTGCTGTTCCCGGCGGGGCTCCTGCTCGGGCTGGGCGCCGTCCCGGCGCTCAGGGAGCCGTCGCCGGAGACCGGCGACCTGCGGTCCATCGACGTCTGGGCGCCGACCGCGTTGGTGTTCGGGATGGTGATGATCGCCGTGCAGCACATCCCGGCGGTGATCGCCACCTACCGGGAACGCGGCATCCTGCGCCGGCTTTCGACCACTCCCGCGCATCCGCGGAACGTCCTGCTGGCACAGATGATCGTCGCGTTCGCCTCGGTGGTGGTCGCCGCGGTCCTCATGGTCTGCTGCGCGTGGGCGGTGCTGGACATCGCGCCGCCCGAGCGGCCCGTGCGGTTCGTCGTCGCCTTCCTCGTCGGCTACGCGGCGCTGCTGGGGATCGGCATGATCTCCGCGGCCGTGGCCCGCACGAGCGGTGCCGCGAACCAGATCGGCACCCTGCTGTTCGTCGCGCTGATGTTCTTCGGCGGGGCGTTCCTGCCGCGTTTCCTCATGCCCGACGTGCTGCGCTGGGTCGGCGACTTCGTACCGCCCGGGCTACAGACGCTCACCTCGGCGTGGTCAGCCGAGGCGGGTGAGCTGACCGCCACCGCCGCTGGCCAGCCCTTCTGGGCGCAGATTGCCATAATGGCGGGTATCGCGGTCGTCGCGAGCGCGGTCGCGACGAAGCTCTTCCGCTGGGAGTAGATGCCGATGACGCGGGATGCCTGGGCCGGTGTGCGCCCGAGTTCCGGGACGCCCGCGTCCGCCGGCGCGGAAGGCGCGGAGGGCGCTGGGGTCCCGCACCGCCCCCGGTTGGCCTGGAAAGAGGTCGGGCGGCGGGACTGGGACCTGTTGCAGTTGGTCACTCCGTGGCTGCTGCTGACCGTCTCGACGGCGATCTACTTCGCGTGGGTCCTCCCCCGCTCCGGTGAACGCTTCTGGCCCGCGGGCGCGTCCGTCCTGGGGCTGGTCGCGGTCTCGGTGCTGTGGGTGCTGTTCGGCCACACGCTGCCCGCCAGGAGGCGGACACCGCGGCCCGGGTCGGCGGGCGTCTTCCTCGTCGGGCTGCTGGCGCTGTGCGTCCTCCTCATGACGTACTCCGACACCTTCCTCGTCTTCACCATCGCGGGCTTCTTCCACGCCTGCCTGCTCCGGCCGTGGCCGTTGGGGGTGCTCGGGGTGCTGGCCACCTCCGTGGCCCTGAACGGCGCGACGATGGGCGTGTGGGCCGACCCGGCGCCGGACAAGCTCGCGGGGTTCCTGCTGATCGTCACCGTTCAGACCGCGGCGATCGGGGCGGGCGTCCTGCTGACGGCGCGCAGCGAGCCGGAGGAACGCCGGCGCGAGGAACTCGTCGCGCGCCTGGAGGCGGCGCTGCACGAGAACGCCGGGCTGCACGCGCAACTGGTCGCCCAGGCACGGGAGTCCGGGGTGCAGGACGAGCGGCAGCGGTTGGCCGGCGAGATCCACGACACGCTGGCCCAGGGGCTCGCCGGCATCATCACCCAGCTCCAGGCGGCGGAGCGGTCCGCGCGGCTGCGCGGCGAGACGGACGAGCACGTCACGCGGGCGCTGCGGCTCGCGCGCAGCAGCCTGACCGAGGCCAGGCGGTCCGTGCGGGCGCTCGCTCCCCGGGAGCTGGGGCGGGCGCACCTCCCCGACGCGCTGCGCACGTTGACCGAGCGGTGGGCGGCGGACCAGGGGATCAGCGCGCGGGTGGAGGTCACCGGCCCCCGGGAGCCGCTGAGCCCGGCGATCGAGGTGTCGCTCTTCCGGGTGGCGCAGGAGTCGCTGACCAACGTGGCGAAGCACGCGGCGGCTTCCCGCGTCGGGGTCACGCTGTCGTACGCGGGCCCCGAGGTGCTGTTGGACGTACGGGACGACGGGCGCGGGTTCGTGGAGGGAGTCGGCACCGGCTTCGGCCTGACGAGCATGCGCCAGCGCGTCAGAGGGGTCGGCGGTCACGTGGCGGTGCAGAGCGCGCCGGGTGAGGGGACATCCGTCAGTGCGCGCGTTCCGGCGATCGCCCCCGGGGGCACGCGAGCGAAGGGGGAGACCGACCGGTGATCCGACTCGTCATCGTCGACGACCATCCGATCGTGCGGGGCGGTCTGCGCGACACCTTCGCGGACGCCGAGGACATCGTCGTGGTCGGTGAGGCCGGGGACGGCGCCGAGGGCATCGAGCGTGCCCGGTCACTGGCCGCGGACGTCGTGCTCATGGACCTGCGGATGCCCACGATGGACGGCGTCGCCGCGACCGCTGCCCTGCGCGAACGGGCCCCGGACGTACGCGTGTTGGTCCTGACCACCTTCGACAGCGAGAGCGACGTGCTGCCGGCGATCGAGGCGGGGGCCATCGGGTACCTGCTGAAGGACGCGCTGCCCGACGAGCTGACGCACGCCGTCCGCGCGGCCGCCCGGGGCGAGTCGGTGCTGGCGCCGTCGGTGACACAGCACCTCATGGGGCAGGTGCGGCGGCCCGGCGCGGGCACGCTGACCGACCGGGAGAAGCAGGTGCTGCAACTGGTCGCGAACGGCAGCTCGAACCGGGAGGCCGCCGCGGCGCTGTTCATCGGCGAAGCGAGTATCAAGACCCATCTGCAACACATCTACGGCAAGCTCGGCGTGCGCGACCGGGCCTCGGCGGTGGCCGAGGGCTACCGCCGTCGCCTGCTCACCTGACGCCTACCTGCCGGCCGCCTGGCTGGCCGACGGGCTGGGCGCGCGGCCGGCGCGCGGCCGACGCGCGTCCGGCGCGGTAATGCGGGAGACCGGGCGGCGGCCGGTGTGCCACGTTGGGCGCATGGAGATGCCCCACGTCACGCGGGCGACGGCGGCCGCGACCTCGGTCGCCGCGTCGCAAGGCCTGCCGGTCAGCGACGCCGTCGTCCTGCACAACTCGAACAAGCTGGCGCTGCGGCTCACGCCGGGCGACGTCTTCGCCCGCGTCGCCCCGGTGGGAGAGGAGGTCGCGCGGTTCGAGATCGAGCTGGCCCAGCGGCTCGCCGAGGTGGGAGCGCCGGTCTGCCCCCTGGAACCCCGGGTGCCGCCACGGGTGTTCACCCGCGACGGCTTCGCGGTGACGCTGTGGACCTACTGCGAGCCGGTGACGCCACACCTCTCACCGGCCGACTACGCCAGGGCGTTGGAGCTGCTGCACGCCGGCATGCGCGAGGTCGATCTGCCGAGCCCCCGGTTCACCGACCGGATCACGGAAGCGGAGGAGATCGTCGCCGACCCGGCGCGCTCGCCGGAACTCGCCCACGCGGAACGGGACTTCCTCGGCGGCAGACTGGCCGGCCTGCGCCGGGAGATCGAGGAGCGCGGCGCCCCGGAGCAGCTGCTCCACGGCGAACCGCACCCGGGCAACGTGCTCGGCACCCGCGACGGCCCGCTCTTCATCGACCTGGAGACGTGCTGCCGCGGCCCCGTCGAGTTCGACCTCGCCCACGTCCCCGAGGCGGTCCCCGCGCACTACCCGGACATCGACCAGGGGCTGCTGGACGCCTGCCGCCAACTCGTCCTCGCGATGGTCGCGGCCTGGCGCTGGGACCGCGACGACGCCTTCCCGAACGGGCGGCGCTTCGGAGACGAGCTGCTGCGCGCGCTGCACGACGGCCCACCCTGGCCGACCCTCGACGCGCTGACCAGGCGACTGGGGCGGTAACCGACGCCGAAGGCGGGCAGGACGCGGCGATCGACCGTCCGGGGGCCCGGCCGCGGCCGGGCGTGCCGGAGAGCCGTGCGGAAGACAACCGGCTACGCGGTCAGACCGGGGTCGAAGTAGTCCGGTGCTCGGAACAAGCCGGTGAATGTCCCGGGGCCGTGTCGGCCATCCAGCCATGCCCCCAGCGTCGTTGTGTCACCACTGATGATGGCGGTGAGTAATCGTGTGTGACATTCGTGTTCCTCCCCCGGTGCGAACTCCCCGAGGAAGTGCGTGTACCGGCGGTTGACGCCCGTTTCGTAGTCGCGGAGGGCTGCGGCATATCGCGTCCTCTCCACGCTCTCCGGGATGTCCACCACGCGACTGCTGTCCTCTTCGGTCAGCGTCCCCGTCATATCCCGGAAGGCGAGTGCGCCGAGCACGTCCGCAGGTTCCGTGATGCCGAAGAGCGCGGCCGTCCGCCGGGTGATGAGACGTGCTTCCCGGTCGCACGCGCCTTCCATGATGATTCCCAGATTGCGCGTGTGACGGCTTCCGCTCTCGTCGGCAGCTGAGTATGACTGTCCGGTCGCACGGCGGTAGTTGATTCCGTACTGCGTACGGACGGGTGCCCCCGCCACTTCCACGTACCGCCGACGCGATCCGTAGTGGAGACAGTCATGGGCGTACGCGCGCAACAGGTCGAGAAGGGCCAACGCCGGGCTTTCGGGACTCCGGAGTTCCATGGGGCCTTGCATGGTGATGATGGCGACCATCTGAAGGTGCCGGTACCCCTGGTCGGGATGGTGGAATCCGCCGAAAGCACCAGCCCGCGAGGAATCACAACCGACCAGGACGCGGCCGAACGGCAGCATCTGCGACAGCCCGTAGCCCGCATATCGCTGCTTGGCGCACTCGACGCCAGACAGCAGGGGCACGGTGTCGATTCCGTCAGCCGTCCATCGACTGAGTGTTTCCGGGAGCGAACGGAACACGTGAGCGGGATGTTGTCCAGTGAGCGAGGAGGCGTCGGCGCGCAAGGCGGCCAGGGCAGCCAGTGCTCGCACACCCGTGACGGACTCGTTCGGGGTAAGTCCCGTCAGGCCAGAGGAGCCTGCTTGATGAGCTGGATGTGGGACTCCTGCATCCCATCCGGGAGTGTGTCCGGCCGGAACCACTTCGCCTCCAGAATCTCGAAGCCGTCAATCTTGAGATCTCCACCCACGTGCAGCGCCTCGTACGCGATTTCCACTCGGAGTTTGTAGCCGCTGGCCACCTGAACAAGTCGCCCCGGCACCACGTCAAGGCCGGTTTCCTCCCGCACCTCACGCACGATGGTCAGCGGGAACTCCTCGCCCTTGACCGCATATCCGGTGGGCAGACCCCAGGGGCGATCCGCAGGCCACATACGGTGTTTGAGGAGCAGCACTTCCCCTGCCTCATTCCGCACCACCCCGGTGACGCCCACCATGAATTTCGCGTGTGCGATCCAGAGGACACGCCACTGCAGCGGACCACGAATGAGCTTCCACAGGCGGGCAACGATCCGTTTCATACACACCTTCATGGTCGGGCAAGCATCAGGAGACTCGCGGTAGCTGGTTCAACGGGAGACGTGGGGAGTGGGTCACGCCTTGGTCCGCCGACACGAAGTCACGAGTCACCGTCGACGGCAGCGGCAGCGGCAGCGGCAGCGGCAGGTGAAGGCAACGCGGTCAGGCCGGGGTGGAAGCAGCTGATGAAAGGCTCACGGCTCGCTCACACCGACTCCTCCGCGTCGCCTCGCCCACGACAACGCTAAGCGCCTTCGGGCCGCGTCCCCCAGCCGATTGCGCCGGATTGCGGGCGAGTTCAGGTGAGCGAGTCCCGCGCCTCCCGGATCAGGGCGCGCGCCTGTTCACCGTAGACGGCCATCCCGGCGAGCCTGGTGTAGGTGTCCGCGTATGCCCTGACCTCACTGGGCTGCGTCAACGTCAGGTAGCCCGACACCAGCTCCACATTGACTTGCGTGTTGTCATAGATCCAGAAGTTCTCGACCGGCAGTTGCGGCCGTTGCCGGGCAACCGGGACGACACCGATGCTGACGTTTGGCAAAGAACTCAAGGTGACCAGATGCCCTAGCTGTTCTTCCTGCGCTTCGGGATTGCTGAGCGTGTTTCTCAGCACTGGCTCTTCGATCAGGAAAGCGAACACCCGCTGCCCCTCACGTAGCACTCGGGTGCGCTCCATTCGGGCCGCCACCGCGCCGGCAACGTCATCCACCGTCATCCGCTGTCGTTGGATCGCCCGTAGCACATCCTCGGTGTACTGGTGGGTCTGGAGGAGTCCGGGGAGGGCCCACACGCTGTACGAGCGGAAACGTCGCGTGCGCTGGTACAGCGGCAGCCGCTCCTCTTGGGACCGTTTGAGTCCCGCCCGTTCCAACCGGCGCCAAGTCAGCCATGCCCCCTCCGCGACCCGAAGCGAGGCGATCAGATCAGCGGCCTGGTCCTCGGCACCACACGCGCGGCACCACGACCGGATGTCTTCCTCGCTCGGTTGCGTCTTCGCGGTCGAGATGCGAGACACCTTGGAGGGATGCCAACCACACAGGGCGGCGAGATCCTTACCGTCCAGTCCGGCGTCCCTGACCAACTCGCGCAGGCGGTTGGCCAGGACCCGCCTGGCCTCGCGGACGCTCGACGATGCTGACTGCACTAGATCGGCTTGTACTCCTCGTGCGGCGTCGCCCGCTCCCAGACCGCGCTGAACGCGACACCGCACCAACCGGCCAAAGCCGGGTCGGCAACGTACTCACGCTCCAGGAGTACACCGTCCCCGCTGAAGTGGTGGAAAAGCACCAACTCGCCGTCGAATACCCAGTAGTCCACCGCAGGCACCGCGAGGTCCTTGGCCTGGCGTCGCGGTAGCCAACGGACATCCTCACCGGCGGCGACATTGGTCGTCGCGTAGTCGTACTCCCATCGGACGTACTCGGTCAGCGGCTCCGAGACCACACGGGCGCGACGGACCGAGACCCCGCGTGAAACGGCTGCCTGTACTACGTCGTGCCATCCCTCCCACCAGTTCACGCGGTTGTCCGACGTGAACGTGCGACGCCCCGCGCGCCATGCGAGGAAGTCGGGGTCGGTACTCGCGTACTGATCCCGAACCTCCAGGTGGAACGCGGTTCGCCGCGCACGAGACAACGGCTCACGTGCCGGAGGCCTCATCGGCACCACCCCCATCCGCTCTGGGAATGTACTTGATCATTACCTTGGGCAACCGAACGATCGCTTCGTGGTCCGGGATGTCCGTGCCGTGACCGGGAATCGAACCAGCATCCTGGCACGCCTTCACCTCCTCTTCGGAAGCCCGGTAGGACTGGATCAGCAGGTCGCCACTGTCCTCGTCCAGCCAGATGGTAGGTGAGTCGTCCTTGCCGGTGTTCGGGATGATCCCCAGGAAGCGCAGGCGCACGATCTCTCCCCGTGTCGCTCCGATGGCAGCCGATGACCTGAGAGTCACCCGCCAGGACCACCCGGTCAAGAGTCCCTGAGTTGGATCAATCGTGATGGGTGGCCGATGGAGGCGGTGCGTCAACCCCCGGCGCCCAACCTCCCAGCCGGGGCGCCCCTCCGCGCTCCCCCGGCAGTTCACGGGCGCCGACCGGCCGCCCCGCCCGGTGGGCGGGTGCCGGCGGCCGGGGGGCAGGAGGCGCGGAGGAGGACCTGGCCCGGGACGCAGATGTCGCCGGTGTGGGGGGCCGTGGCGTCCAGCGCGAGATCGGCCGCCCGGCGGCCGATCTCGGCCAACGGGAAGTGCACGGTGGTGAGTTGCGGGGTGACGTCGGCGGCGGTCGCGATGTCGTTGAAGCCGGTGACGGCGATGTCCCGGCCGGGGTCGATCCCGCCGTCCCGCAGCGCGGTCATCGCGCCGACCGCCATGAAGTCGTTGCCCGCGCAGAGCACGTCCACGTCGGCGATCCGGCCGGACTCGACCAGGCGCCGGGTGGCGCGGTAGCCGCCCGCGCGGTCGAAGGTGTCGCTGGCCACCACGGTGATCTCGCCGCCCCGGGAGGCCAGCCCGCGCCGCAGGCCCTCCGTGCGCTCGGCGACCGTCGCGAGGCTGGCGGCGCCGGTGACGACCGCGGCCCGTCGGTAGCCCCGGTCGGCGACGGCGGCGCCCAGCTCGCGGGCGCCGGTTGCGTTGTCGGGGCGCACCGCGCCGACCCCGCCGACCGGCTGGCTGAGGAACAGCGCCCGGCCGCCGGCCTCCGTGAACTGCCGCAGCTCGGCGAGGAGTTCCCCGGTGTGCGGGTTCCCCTCGATGCGGCTGCCGCAGACCAGGATGGCGCGCGGCCGCTGGCCGCGTATGGTGCGCACCGAGGTCAGCTCCCGTGCGCTGTCCCGCGCGGTGATCGCGATGGTGACGATCACACCGTGGTCGTGGGCGGAGGCGGCGACGCCCTCGGCGATGGCCGAGAAGTACGGGTCGTCGATGGTGCTGACCAGCAGGGCCAGCACCGGCGCGGTGCCGCGCGCCATGGCCTGCGCGGAGAGGTCGGTGCGGTAGTTCAACTCCCGGGCCGCGCGCAGCACCCGCTCCCGGTGGTCCTGCCCGACCCTGCGAGCGCTGTCGTTGAGCACCCGGGAGGCCGTGGCCAGGGAGACCCCGGCGCGGGCGGCCACATCCGTGAGCGTCGGGTTGCCGCTGGAGGCGCGCGCCCTCGGCTTCCGCCTGTCCTGACCGGTCCGCTGCAAGGGCATTGACCCTCCACCTACGCCAACTTAACATCACCGAAACGGGAAAGCGCTATCCCACGTTCTGCCAGCCCCACCGGGAAAGCGCTGTCCGAGCATAGCGAGGCTTCCCCCATCGTCCCCGAAGTGCGACGTGAGGTCCGCGTGACTCAAGCAACCCGACAGCAGGCCACGGCCCCACCAACCGGCCAGAACCCCCGGGACTCCCAGGACTTCCAGGGCTCCGACCGGACCCGGTGGCGCGGACGTCGCCCCCGACGCGGCCTCGTGGTGGCGGCCCTCTACCCGGCCACCTTCCTCACCCTGCTGGTGGTGGCGTGGTTCCTGGTCACCGCCACCGGCCTGGTCGAGCCCTATGTCATCCCCTCCCCCGGCGACACCTGGCAGGCGTTCGTCGACTACCCCGACTACCTCTGGACGCACACCCTGGTGACCACCCGCGAAACGCTCGTCGGGTTCCTGATCGCCGCGCTGGTCGGAGTCCTGGTCGCCGTCCTGATGGTGTATTCGGCCACGTTGGAGAAAACGTTCTACCCGCTGATCCTCTTCGCCCAGGTCATCCCGAAGATCGCGATCGCGCCGCTGTTCGTGGTGTGGCTCGGCTTCGGTGACGGCCCGAAGATCCTGGTCGCGGTGCTGATGGCGTTCTTCCCCGTGGTGATCTCCGGCATCAGCGGCCTGCGTTCGGTCGATCCGGAACTCCTGGAGCTGACCTCCACCATGGGCGCGTCCCGGGTGCGGACCTTCCTCAAGGTGCGCCTTCCGGCGGCGCTGCCCGAGCTGCTGTCGGGCCTCAAGGTGGCCGCCACGCTGGCGGTGACCGGCGCGGTGGTCGGCGAGTTCGTCGGCGCCAACTCCGGTCTCGGCTACGTGATCCTCCAGGCCAACGGCAACATCGACACGGCCATGCTGTTCGCCGCGCTGATCATCATGTCCGCCCTCGGGGTGCTGCTCTTCGCGGTCATCCAGGTCGCGGAGATGTTCCTCATCCCCTGGCACGCCTCGCGCCGCAACCGCGGCTGAGGCACGGCCGGCGCGCCCGGCGGCGCGCACCCCATCCCGGCCCGCCCCCACCCGCGCAGCGCCACCCGCACCACCTCGGCCCATTCCGCGCACACCGAACGGCACGTCCGCGCACGCCCCCCAGCACATCCCGCATCGAAGCGAAGGATGACGCATGCCCAGTCGCACGTCCGCCCGACCGGCGCGCTCCACCCTCACCGCCCTCGTCGCCGGGGCCGGTGCCCTGGCCCTGGCCGCCTGCGGAGGCGGCGGCGGGGAGCCGGCGGCCGGCGAGGGTGACCAGGTCACCCTCCAACTCAACTGGTATCCCTACGGCGAGCACGCCCCCTTCTACTACGGCGTGGCGGAGGGCATCTTCGAGGAGCACGGCATCGCCCTCAGCATCGAGGCCGGGCAGGGCTCGGCGCGCACCGTGCAGGCCGTCGGCCAGCGGGACTTCGACTTCGGCTGGGCGGACACCCCGGCGGTGCTGGCCAACGTCGACGCGGGCGTGGACGTCCGGTCGGTGGGCGCCTTCCTCCAGTCCACGCCGTCGGCGGTGCAGGTGTTCAGCGAGACCGGCATCGAGGAGCCGGCGGACCTGCGGGGCCGGACGATCGCGGTCTCCGCCGGGGACGCGGTCTCGCTCACCTTCCCGCTGTACCTGAACGCGGTCGGGCTCGCCGAGGGCGACCTCGAACAGCAGAACCTGGACTCCGCGGGGAAGAACGCGGCGATGCTCAGCGGGCAAGTCGACGGCCTGATCGGCTTCGCCCACGACCAGGGGCCCACCATCGCCGACCGGAGCGGCAAGGAGATCACCTACCTGCGGTACACCGACGCCGGGCTGAACTTCTTCAGCAACGGCCTGATCGCGCACTCCGCCACCATCGCGGACGACCCGGACCTGGTGCAGCGGATGGTGGACGCCACCTCGGAGGCGTTCGCGGCGGCCCAGGAGTCGCCCGACGCGGCGGTCGCCGCCATGGACAGCGGGGACCCGCAGCTGCCGAGCGCGGAGGTGCTGCTCGCCCAGTGGGAGGCGACCATCCCGCTGCTCAGCACGGAGAACAGCGCCGGCCAGCCGCCGGGGCACACCACCGAGGCGGACTGGCGGGGCACCATCGAGGTGCTGGCCGAGGCGGGGCTGATCGAGGAGCCGCGGGAGACGGACGTCTACTTCGACGGGTCGTTCACGACGGGGGGTGCGTGACCGTGCTCGCCCGAGCCGCCCGCTCCGTCCGGGCCGCGCGGACCGCCAGGACGGCCGCGCGGGCCGAGGCGGCCGCGCAGGCCGCGGAGGCGCAGGCCGCGCGGCGCCCGAAGCCCGCGCGCGGCGCCGAGGTCGCGGAGGCCGCCGGCAGCGACGGCCGGCCGGCGGCGGCCGGCCCGATGGTCGAGCTGCGCGGCGTCGACGTCACCTTCGCGACCAGGGCCCGCCCGGTGCACGCGCTCAGCGGCATCGAACTCAGCATCGCGCCCGGCGAGTTCCTCAGCATCGCCGGGCCGTCCGGGTGCGGTAAGTCGACCCTGCTGCGGGTGGTCGCCGGGCTCACCGCGCCGAGCGCCGGCGCGGTGACGCTCCGCGGCACCCCGGTGCGCGGGCCGCGCCGGGACGTCGGCTTCGTCTTCCAGCGCGCCGCGCTGCTGGAGTGGCGGACCGCGCGCGGCAACATCCTCTTCCAGGCCGAGATGCGCGGCCTGCCGAAGGCGTGGGCCCGGCGGCGGGCCGACGAGCTGATCGAGATGACCGGCCTGACCGGCTTCGAGAACGCCATGCCCTACGAGCTCTCCGGCGGCATGCAGCAGCGGGTGTCGCTCTGCCGGGCGCTGCTGCACGAGCCGGACGTGCTGCTGATGGACGAGCCGTTCGGCGCGCTGGACGCGCTGACCAGGGAGCAGATGAACCGGGAGCTGCGGCGGGTCTGGGAGGCCACCGGCATGACGGTGGTGCTGGTCACCCACTCGGTGGCGGAGGCCGTGTACCTGGCGTCCCGGTCGGTGGTGATGGGGCCGCGCCCGGGGCGGGTGGTCGAGGAGTTCGCCATCGACCTGCCGGCCCGGCGGGACTACGCGCGCACCCTGGAGAGCGCCGAGTTCCAGCGGGTGACCGGCCGCATCCGGGAGCTGCTGGGCGCCAGCGGCGCCGCCGACTGACGGCCGGGCGGCCCGGCCCCGGCACAGGGAGGGATGCCGCGGGGCCGGGCCGCCGGGTGGGGGGCGGTGGCCGGGGTCAGCTGGCGCCGAAGCCCTCCATGATGCCGGTGTAGGCCGGCTTGGGCTGGTAGTTGTCGTCCCAGGGCAGCGCCGCGCCCTGGCCGGGGAAGGTGCCGGGCACCCAGGAGTCGGCGTCGCCGAAGCCCCAGACGGTGACGCCGGTGCAGCCGGTCACGGCCACGCAGGCGCCGATCACGTCCCGGTACTGCTGGGCCTGCCGGTCCAGCTTGGCCTGGTCGGCCGGCATGTCCATCCGGACGTCCAGCTCGGTGATGACGACCTCAAGGCCGAGGTCGGCGAACCGCTGGAGGTTGGCCTGGATGTCGGAGGCCGAGTACTGGTCCAGGATCAGGTGCGACTGGAAGCCGACGCAGTCGATCGGCACGCCCTCGCTGAGCAGCTGGGAGACCCGCTGGTACAGCGCGTCGCTCTTGGCGCCGGTGTGCTCGGTGCTGTAGTCGTTGATGCACAGCTTGGCGCTGGGGTCGGCCGCCTCCGCGTAGTGGAAGGCGTCGGCGATGTAGTCCTCGCCGAGGGTGTTCAGGAAGACGGACTGGCGCAGCGAGCCGTCGTCGTTGAACACCTCGTTGACCACGTCCCAGTAGGCGATCTCGCCGGCGTACCGGCCGGCCACGTTGTTGATGTGGTCCTGGATCACCTGGTCGAGCTGGTCGGCGTTGAAGCCGCCGTTGGCGACCCAGCTCGGGAGCTGGCTGTGCCAGACCAGGGTGTGGCCCCAGACCTGCTGGTCGTTGGCCGCGGCGAAGTCCATCAGCCGGTCGGCGGCGGCGAAGTTGTACTGCCCCTGCGACGGCTGGATGGCGTCCCACTTCATCACGTTCTCCGCGGTGACGCTGGAGAACTCGGAGGACGCGATGCCGGTGTAGGTGCCGTCGCTGAGCCGGCCGTCGGCGATGGCCGTGCCCATGAACCGGCCGGTGGCCTCGGCGGCCTCGCGGAGCGTGGCGGCCTCGGGCGCGACCTCGGGCGCGACCTCGACCGTGCTGTCCGTGGCTGTGGCGGTTCCCGTCTCCTGGGCCTGTGCGTTGACGAGCAGCCCGCCGGAGAGCAAGGCTCCGGCTGTGACGGCGATCGCGGCTCTGCGCACCAGGGGAGTCATAGGGTGTGCCCCTTTCGTTGTCATGCCCCCGCAGGCTGACGGCTCTGTTTCTAAGGGTCACTTGGGTGACCGTCAACCCTTCCGGAATAATGTCGAAAAACTTCCGGAGCACGAGAACCAACGAAGAGGTACCACCATGGCAGCGGAACGCAAGGTCACGATCACGGCCATAGCGCGGGAGGCCGGGGTGTCGGTGCCCACGGTATCGCGGGTGGTCAACGGCCGTTCCGACGTCGCGCCCGAGACCCGCGCCCGGGTGGAGGAGCTGCTGCGCCAGTACGGCTACCGGCGCCGGGCGCACGCGCCGGGCGACCGGGCGGCGCTGGTGGACCTGGTCTTCAACGACCTGGACAGCCCGTGGGCGGTGGAGATCATCCGGGGCGTCGAGGAGGTGGCGCACGCGGCCGGGGTCGGCACGGTGGTCTCCGCGATCCACGACCGGGCCGGCGCCGCCCGGCAGTGGATGACCAACCTGCGGGCCCGCGCCTCGGACGGCGTGATCATGGTGACCAGCGTGCTGGAGCCGCTGCTGCACAAGGAGTTGCACCGGCTCGGGGTGCCGATCGTGGTGGTGGACCCGGCGGGCGCCCCGCCGTTGGAGGCGCCGACGGTGGGCGCGACCAACTGGGCCGGCGGGCTGGCCGCCACCGAGCACCTGCTCTCGCTGGGGCACCGGCGGATCGGCTTCATCGCCGGGCCGCCCCGGCTGCTGTGCAGCCGGGCCAGGCTGGACGGCTACCGGGCCGCGCTGGAGGGCGCCGGGCTGCCGGTGGCCGAGGAGCTGATGGTGCCGGGCGACTTCTACCACGAGGCCGGGTTCACCGGCTGCGAGCGGCTGATGGAGCTGGCCGAGCCGCCGACCGCGCTGTTCGCGGCGAGCGACCAGATGGCGATGGGCGCGATGGAGGCGCTGCGCCGGCGCGGGCTGCGGGTGCCGCAGGAGGTCAGCATCGTCGGTTTCGACGACCTTCCGGAAATGCGGTGGTCGGCGCCGCCGTTGACCACGGTGCGGCAGCCGCTGGCCGAGATGGGCAAGGTCGCGGCGCGGACCGTGCTGCGCCAGGCCAGGGGCGAGGAGATCGACACGCCCCGGCTCGAACTGGCCACGGAGCTGGTGGTCAGGGCCTCGACGGCGCCGCCGCCGGCCCGCTGAGCGCGGCGGCCGGCCGGCAACGGCCGCCGGCCGCACGCCACTTCGCTCGCCCGGCCGGCGCGGTCTCCGTTTGACGACGATGGCCGGAAAGTCCGTCCGCACCGTTGACGAACCCGCATCACGGCCGTAACTTGCCATGCCATCCACCGATAATTATCGGCGATTTTCCGGAAGGTGTGCGATGCGAAGCCCCAACCTGAGACCACGACTTCGGGTCCTGGCGACCTCCGCCGCCTGCGTCGTGGCGGCCTCCACCCTGGCGGCCTGCGGCAGCGACGGGCCCGGCGGCCGTTCGGACAGCCTGGAGGTCTGGGTCTACCAGGACGGATCGACCGTGATCCAGGAGGAGCTGGTCGAGCGGTTCAACGAGACCTCCGACATCCAGGTCAACCTGACGCAGATACCGGGCGACAACTACCAGGACCGGATGCGGACCGCGATGGGCAGCCCCAACGCCCCCGACATCTTCTTCAACTGGGGCGGCGGCAGCATCGCCGACTTCGTCGAGGAGGACATGCTGATCGACCTCACCGACGAGCTGGCCGCCGACCCGGAGTTCGGGGACGCGTTCATCCCCTCGATCCTGGACAGCGGCGCGGTCGACGGGCGCCACTACGGCGTGCCGATGCGCGGCGTGCAGCCGGTCATCCTCTTCTACAACCAGGTGCTCTTCGACGAGGCCGGCGTCGAGCCGCCGGCCACCCTGGACGACCTGTTCGACCTGGTGGACACCTTCCAGCAGCGGGACATCACCCCGGCCGTGCTGGCCGGCGGCGACCCGTGGACCGAACTCATGTGGCTGGAGTACCTGCTGGACCGGCAGGGCGGCTCCGAGATCTTCGACGCCGCCCGCAACGGCGACGCCGAGGCCTGGTCCGACCCGGCCGTGCTGGCCGCCGCCGAACGCGCCGCCGAGCTGGTGGAAGCGGGCGCCTTCGGCAACAACTTCCGCTCGGTCAGCTACACCACCGACGGCGCCTCCACCTTCTTCGCCCAGGGCGAGGCCGCCATGCACCTGATGGGCAGCTGGGAGTACTCCAACCAGCTGACCAACCAGCCCGAGTTCGCCGAGAACGAGCTGGCCTGGGCGACCTTCCCGGTCATCGACGGCGGCGCCGGCGACCCGGCCGCGCTGGTCGGCAACCCGACCAACTACTGGTCGGTGAACGCCCAGGTCGAGGGCGACAAGCTGGACGCCGCCCTGGAGTTCCTGAAGCTGCACGCCGGCGAGGAGTACGCCAGCTCGCTGATCGCCAACGGCGACATCCCGGCCACCGCCGGCGTCGAGAGCCTGCTGGACGACGCGCCCGCCCCTGAGTACGCCCGCTTCCAGTACGAGATGGTGCGGGACGCCCCCAGCTTCACCCTCTCCTGGGACCAGGCGCTGCGCTCCAACCAGGCCACGCCGATGCTCGACAACATCGAGAAGCTGTTCAGCGGCCAACTCGACGCCGAGCAGTTCGTCGAAGCGATGCGGAACCTGTAGGGCCACGCACGTGAAGCGCGAGACGACCCACTCCCCGCGCGTCGGGCGCCCAGGCATCGCCTGGGCGCTCCCGGCCGTCATTTTCTTCTTCCTGTTCGCCGCCGCCCCCATGGTGGTCGTCGGCTACCTGTCCCTCACCGACTGGGACGGCCTGCGCGACCCGTCCTGGGTCGGCATGGACAACTGGTCCCGCCTCTGGAACGACGACGGGATGCGCAACGCCATCTGGCTCAGCCTGCTGCTGACCGCGCTGACCTGGATCACCCAGACGCCCATCGTGCTGCTGCTCGGCGTCTGGGCCGCCGGCCGGCAGAAGAACCGGGCGGTGCTGTCGGCGATCTTCTTCGTGCCGCTGCTGGCGTCCTCGGTGGCGCTCGCCCTGCTGTGGAAGACCATCTTCGACCCCAACCTGGGGCTGGCCGCCGACGTCGCCGACTGGTTCAACCTGGAGAGCTCCGACCTCCTCGGCTCCGAGACCGGCGCCTTCGCCGCCATCCTGTTCGTCACCGGCTGGCAGTTCGTGCCCTTCCACACCCTGATCTACCAGGGCGGCGCCCGGCAGATCCCGCAGTCCCTCTACGACGCGGCGTCCCTGGACGGCGCCGGCACCGTGCGGCAGTTCTTCCACATCACCCTGCCGCAGCTGCGGAACACCATCATCACCTCCACCGTGCTGATGGTGGTCGGCGCGCTGACCTACTTCGACACCGTGCTCATCCTCACCAGGGGCGGCCCCGGGGACGCCACCTCGATCGTGCCCTACCTGATGTACGAGACCGGCTTCCGGGCCTTCGACCTCGGCTACGCCAGCGCGGTGGCCGCCGCCCTGGTCATCGTCGCCACCGGCGTCTCGCTGCTGCTGGTGCGGCTGACCGGGTTCACCAAGATGCACAGCACCCGGGAGGGCATGTGAGCGCCGACACCGACCTCCGCCCGGCGCCGGAGAAGACCGCGCCGCCCTCCCCGCCGCGCGCCGCCCGCCGCCCGTTCCGGCTGCCCCGGGCCAACTACCCGGCCGGCGTCGGGGCGTTCGTCTGGCTGCTCATCGTGCTGGTGCCGCTGTACATCCTGGTGGTCTCCACCCTCCAGACCCGGCAGGAGTACCTGGAGAACGGCGCGCTGTCGCTGCCCTCCAGCATCTCCTTCGACAGCTACCGGCAGGTGCTGGAGGGGGACTTCCCGCGCTACCTGCTCAACACGCTGGTCGTCACGGCCGCCTGCGCCGCGCTGGTGCTGGTGCTCGCGGTCTCCGTCAGCTACAGCATCGTGCGCACCAGGTCGCGGCTCTCCCAGCGGGCGTTCCAGCTGTTCCTGCTCGGGCTGGCCATCCCGTCCCAGGCGGTGATCATCCCGATCTACCTGATCATCACCGAACTACAGCTCTACGACACGCTGTTGGCGGTCATCCTGCCCACCGCCGCGTTCTCCCTACCGGTGAGCGTGCTGATCCTGGTGGGCACCATGCGGGACATCTCGGAGGAGCTGTACGAGTCCATGGCGCTGGACGGCGCCAAGTCCGTGCGGATGCTCTTCCAGCTGGTCATCCCCATGTCCAGGTCGGGCATCTCCACCGCGGGGGTGTTCTCGGCGCTCAGCGCCTGGAACGGCTTCCTGTTCCCGCTGATCCTCACCCAGTCCCCGGAGAACCGGGTCCTCACCCTCGGCCTGTCCGACTACGTCGGCGAGTTCCGGGTGGACATCCCGGCGCTGCTGGCCGCCGTCGTGCTGTCCATCGTGCCGATCTTCACCGCCTACCTCTTCGCCCGGCGCCAGTTGATCAACGGACTGATGGGGGTGGGCGGCAAATGACGCGCCAGTCGGGGGCCGGACCCAAACCGCCCAGCGAGATACGGAGTTCACGTCCCATGAACCACCCCTGGCAGGACCCCGACCGCACCCCGCTGGCCCGCGCCGAGGCGCTGCTGGCCCAGCTGACGCTGGAGGAGAAGCTGGCCCAGCTGGGCAGCATCTGGCCGGGCTCCGACACCGGCGCCGAGGACACCGACGTCGCCCCGCTGCAACACCAGGTCAGCAACGGCCAGCCCGACCTGGCCGACCTGCTGCCGCACGGCCTGGGCCAGCTGACCCGGCCGTTCGGCACGCTGCCGGTCGACCCGACCGAGAAGGCCAAGCTGCTGGCCGAGGACCAGCGGCGGATCGTGGCCGCCGGCCGCTTCGGCATCCCCGCGCTCGCCCACGAGGAGTGCCTGACCGGCTTCACCGCCTGGCAGGCCACCATCTTCCCCACCCCGCTCGCCTGGGGCGCCACCTTCCACCCCGAACTGGTCGAGCACGCCGCCCGGTTGATCGGCGAGTCGATGCGCTCGGTCGGCATCCACCAGGGCCTGTCCCCGGTCCTCGACGTGGCCAGGGACCCCCGCTGGGGCCGCACCGAGGAGACCATCGGCGAGGACCCCTACCTGGTCGCCACCGTGGCGACCGGCTACGTGCGGGGCCTGGAGTCCGCCGGCGTGGTCGCCACCCTCAAGCACTTCGTCGGCTACTCCGCCTCGCACGCCGGTCGCAACCACGCGCCGGTCGCGATCGGCCCGCGCGAGCTGGCCGACCTGCTGCTGCCGCCGTTCGAACTGGCGCTGCGGGACGGCGGCGCCCGCTCCGTGATGGCCGCCTACAACGACCTGGACGGGGTGCCGGCCAGCGCCGACCCCGAGCTGCTGACCGGGCTGCTGCGCGAGGAGTGGGGCTTCACCGGCACCGTCGTCTCCGACTACTTCGGGATCTCCTTCCTGGAGGTCAACCACGGGGTGGCCGGCTCCCCCGGCGAGGCGGCGGCGCTCGCGCTGGCCGCCGGCGTGGACGTCGAGCTGCCCGCCCAGCGCGCCTACGGCCCGCCCCTGCTGGCCGCGGTGCGCGCCGGGGAGGTGGCCGAGGAACTGGTGGACCGCTCGGTGCTGCGGGTCCTCACCCAGAAGGCCGAACTCGGCCTGCTGGACGCCGACTACAGCCCCGAGCCGGCCGCCGTCTGTGACGGCGAGCGGGTCGACCTCGACCCGCCGGCCATGCGCGCCGTCGCCCGCCAGCTGGCCGAGGAGTCGGTGATCCTGCTGGCCAACCGGGACGGCGCGCTGCCGCTGGCGGACACCGCCCGGATCGCGGTGGCCGGGCCGCTGGCCGACGCGGTGGCGCCGCTGCTCGGCTGCTACACCTTCCCCCGCCATGTCGGCGTCCAGCACCCGGAGTTGCCGCTGGGCGTGGCCGTGCCCACGCTCTTCGAGGCGCTCGCCGCCGAGCTGCCCACGGCCCGGGTGACCCGGGCCACCAGCGCCGCCGAGACCGCCGGGGCCGACGTGGTGGTGGCCGTCGTCGGCGACCGCTCCGGGCTCTTCGGCCGCGGCACCTCCGGCGAGGGCTGCGACGCCGCCGACCTCGAACTGCCGGACGGTCAGGGCGCGTTGCTCGACGAGCTGGTGGCCGGCGAGGTGCCGGTGGTGCTGGTCGCGCTCACCGGCCGGCCCTACGCGCTGGGCCGCTGGGCGGACCGGCTGGCCGGCGTCGTGCAGGCGTTCTTCCCCGGCGAGGAGGGCGCCGGCGCCGTCGCCGGCGTCCTCTCCGGCCGGCTCAACCCGTCCGGCCGGCTGCCGATCGGCGTGCCCCGCGGCTCCGGCGGCCAGCCCGCCAACTACCTGGCGCCGCCGCTCGGCCAGGCCGGCGAGGCCAGCAACCTCGACCCCACCCCGCTCTACCCGTTCGGCCACGGCATCGGCTACACCGACTTCGCCTGGACCGACCCGGCCGTCTCGGCGGCCACCGTCGCCACCGACGGCGAGGTCACGGTCGCACTGACCGTCACCAACACCGGGGACCGGGACGGCACCGAGGTGGTGCAGCTCTACCTGCACGACCCGGTGGCCCGCATCGCCCGGCCGGTCAACCGGCTGGTCGGCTACGCCAGGGTGCCGCTGGCCGCCGGCGCCTCGGCCCGGGTCAGCTTCGCCTTCCACGCCGACCTCGCCGGCTACACCCCGACCCCGGGCCGCCGGATCGTCGACCCGGGCGCGCTGGAACTGCGGCTCGGCGCCTCCGTCGCGGACCTGCGGCACACCCTGCCGCTGACCGTCACCGGCCCGGAACGCCGCCTCGGCCACGACCGGCGGATGACCTGCCCCGCCACCATCACCCCGGCGACCGGGGCCTGACCGGCCCCCGCTTGCCGGGCCGCCCCGGGGCGCGCGTCCGCGCCCCGGGGCGGCCGCCGGCGACGCGGCTCGCACGCCACCGGGGGGCGGCCTACCCTGGGGCCATGCGTTGGACGGCACGGGACATCCCCGACCTCAAGGGCCGCACCTCGGTGGTCACCGGTGCCAACAGCGGGCTCGGCTACGTCACCGCGCGCGAGCTGGCCCGGCGCGGCGCCCGGGTGGTGCTCGCCTGCCGCAGCCAGCGGCGCGGCGACGCGGCGTTCAACCGCCTGCTCGACGAGGTGCCCGAGGCCCGCGCCGAGCTGCGGCTGCTCGACCTGGCCGACCTGGCCTCGGTCCGCGCCTTCGCCGCCGCCTGGGGCGACACCCCGCTCCACCTGCTGGTCAACAACGCCGGCCTGATGGCCGTCCCCCGGGCGACCACGGCCGACGGCTTCGAGTCCCAGTTCGGCGTCAACCACCTGGGGCACTTCGCCCTCACCGGACTGCTGCTCCCCGCCCTGCGCGCCGCGCGCGGCGCCCGGGTGGTGACCGTCTCCAGCTTCCTCCACCTGCTCGGCAACATCGACATCCACGACCTCAACGCCCGGCGCGACTACCGGCGTTGGCTCGCCTACGGCCGGTCCAAGACCGCCAACCTGCTCTTCACCCACGAGCTGGCCCGCCGCGCCGCCGCCCTCGACCTGCTGGCCGCCGCCGTGCACCCCGGCTACGCGGACACCCAACTCCAGCTCCAGGCCGCCCGGCTGGAGCGCAGCGCGGTGAAGGAACGGATCGCCAGGGCGGGCAACCGGCTGCTCGCCGCCCCACCGGAGGCCGGCGCCATGCCCACCCTCTACGCGGCCACCGCGCCCGGCGTCACCGCCGACTCGTTCACCGGGCCCGGCACCCTGCGCGGCCGCGCGGGCCACGCCCTCCGCGCGCCCTGGACCGTCAACGACGCGATCGCCAGGCGCCTCTGGCTGGCCTCCGAGGAGCTGACCGGCGTCCACTACGCCGGCCTGCCGGCCTGACCGGCCGCCCGGCGACGGTCACTCCGGCCGGGCGCCGCCCGCGCCCGGCGCGCCCCGGCCGGCCGGCAGCAGGGCGCGGCCCGCCGGCGTCACCGTGTGCAGCACCCCGTTGCCCCGCCGCAGCGACAACACCAGGCCCGACTCCCGCAGCACCTTGGTGTGCTGACTGGCCGAGCCGGGCGAGATGCCCAACCTGCTGGCCAACTCCCCCGTCGTGGCACCACCGTTCGCCACCCAGGCCAGCACCCGGGCCCTGGTCGGCCCCAACAGCCGCCCCAGCGCCGCCGGTTCAGCCGGCGGCAGCTCCTCGTGCGCCACCGGGTAGACCAGCACCGGCGGCAGGCCGTCGTCCGCCGGCATCACCGGCGTCCGCCAGCAGAAGAACGACGGCACCAGCAACAGCCCACGCCCGCCCAGCCGCACCTCCCGATCCACCGGATACGCCGCCTCCAACACCGGCGGGTTCCACCGCAACACCGGCCGCAACCCGGCCAGCAGCGCCTCCGCCCCGCCCCGCGCCAACTGCCGGGCCCGCGCCGCCAACTCGGCGTCCACCAGCGCGGACACCGCCGGCCACACCGACGGCACCCCCACCGCCAGCCGGTGGTAGCGGTCCAGGTCGTCGGTGAGCCGACGCAGCGCCGCCGGCTCACCGGCCGCCAGCCCGCGCAGCCACCCCGGGCCCCGCGAACCGGCCGGCAGCCGGGCCAGCTCGACCCGCAGCCGGGCCGCCGGCGTGGCCCGCACCGCCTCCAGCGCCGGCCGCCAACCCCGCTCGGACTCGGCCGGGTTGAGGAAGTCGGGGAAGTAGCCCTGCCGGGGGATCAGCGCCCGCAGGCTCTCCGGCACCGCCTCCACCGAGCTGACCGACCGCCGCCAGGCGGCGTAGACCCCCGGCCCCTTGGTGTCCCGCAGCCGGCGCACACTGAGCACCGTCTCCCACAGCGGGTCCGCCGCCGTCGCCAGCCGGACCCGACCCAGATCCCTCGCCGTGAACCGCACCCGCAGCCGCATGGTCAAGCCTCCCGTCGCGCCATGCCGGCGAACGGCGGCCAGCCGGGAACCCGTCGGCCCCGGCCGCCGACCCGCCCCCGAGGCACGGCGGCTCGTGACTACCCGACGGTTTTAGCCTACGCCGAAACCGGTTGGCCCCGGCGGGCCGCTGACGCCACCCTGGGCCGAGCGGTCCGCCAGGACCGCGGGGGAAACGGCGCCTGACCAGCGCCGGGGGCCAGCCGTTGGCGTGGCGGGCGGAAGACCCCTTCCCTGCCCGCGCGCCGACGGCCCGCCTCACCGTCAGGACGCCCCACGCCCGACGGCGTCCGGAACCAGCCACGCCGCCCCCGGCTCAGCCAACCGCGCGGCAACGCGCCGACCCACCGTTTCCGGCCACGCCCCAGCCCCGCCCATCACGCCCCGCGACGGACCGTCAACCCAGTGCGCGGGCCCGGTCGGCGGCCGCCGGCCAAGCCGGACAACACGCGGACTCGCCGTGCGATACTGGCCTGTTCGGTGTCATACTCTGCGCCGAACGCACGCACGAACAGACACACGGCCGGCCGGGCGGACGCTCGGTCAGGCGCGACGGGGGCGAGTCAATGGGTGTTGTCATAGTGGTCTGCCTGATACTGGGGGCGGCCATCGCGCTGGCGATCGCCGTCGTACTGCGCGGCCGCCGAGCCCAACAGGCCCGGTCCGCGCCGCGCCCCCCGCGGGACCCGTTCGCCGCCGAGGGCGAGACCGGCGGCGACCCGCGGACGCTGCGCGCCGGCGACCTCGTCGAGTACCTCGGCGAACGCCTCTTCGTACGCGGCTCGCTGCGGCTGACCGAGGGCGGCTTCAGCTGGTCCGAGCACTTCGTCGACCCGATGGACGAGACGGCCGGCCCCGGCGCCGGCCACCGGTGGATCTCCGTCGAGGAGGACCCCGACCTGACCGTCATGTTCTGGACCGAGTACCAGGGCGAGACCGAACTCCTCCCCAACCAGAAGACGTTGACGGTGGACGGCGTCACCTACCACCGCACCGAGCACGGCACCGCCGGCTACCGCTCCGAGGGCACCACCGGCCTCGGCGACACCGGCCGCGTCGAGTACGCCGACTTCGAGGGCCCCGGCGGCCGGGGCCTGGCCTTCGAGCGGTTCCCCGGCGCCGACGGCCGAGGCCGCTGGGAGGTCTCCCTCGGCGAACGCGTACCGCGCGGCACGCTGGTGATCTACCCGGGGAGCGACGCGTGACCAGTCACACCCCAAGCCGCCGCCAACGGCGCGCCGCGGTCCCCGCGTTGACCCTGGCCATCGGCCTGCTGCTGGCCGCCTGCGGCGGCGACAGCTCGCCCGACGCGCCCCGCCGCTGGATCGCCGACACCTACCAGCGCGGCACCGGCAGCGACATCTACCTGGACTCGGCCAACGGGCCCAGCCGGGTCGCCGACGCCATCGACGACGAGACCTCGGCCGAGGACCGGATCACCAGCAACGGCGAGGTCTTCCTCCGCTACGACGACGCGATCGTCGCCGTCACCCCGCAACTGCCGGGCGGCAGCCGGATCGAGATCGAGGACTACCGCCGGGGCGTCCAACGCTGGCACTCCTCCGTCGGCCACCGCTGGTCCGCCTCCCAGGGCGACAGCTTCCGCGGCGGCGGGCCCGGCTCCGGCAAGTAACACCGGCGACGGCCCAGCCCACCCCACCCGTGCCGGGGCACCGCCCCGACCGCCGCACCACCCGCACCACCCGCACCACCCCGACCGCACCCTCCTCGGGCGCGTTCTCATCGAGCGACAAGCGCGGCTCCCGGTCGACCGACCACCGCGCCCCACCAGAAAGGTAGATCGTGGGGGACATATTCCAGTCCGCCGGCGAGGCCCTCCTCTACGGCCTGATCGGCTTCCTCGTGATGGGTCTCGGCTTCGTGGCCCTCGACCTGGTCACCCCGCGGCGCCTCGCCGACGTCGTGTGGCGGGAACGCAACCGCGGCGCCGCCGTCGTGCTCGGCGGGCAGATGCTGGGCGTCGGCCTGGTCGTCACCAAGGCCATCGGCGCCAGCGAGTCCGAGGACGGCCTCGGCTACGGCCTGCTCAGCACCGGCGTCTACGGCGTCGTCGGCGTGCTCCTGATGACCGCCGTCTTCGCCCTCGTCGGACTGCTCGCCCCCGGCCCGATGGGCGCCGCGATCTTCGAGGACCGCGACGAGCGCCCGCACCCCGCGGCCTGGGTCCAGGCCGTGACCTACGTCGGCACCGGACTGATGGTCGGCGCGGCCCTCTCGTGATCCCGCGCCCACGGCTGGCGCGGTTCCTCCTGCTGCTGACGGTCTTCCTCTGCGCCGCCTGCGGCCTGGTCTACGAGTTGGCCCTGGTCGCCCTCGGCGGCTACCTGATCGGCAACTCCGTCTTCCAGACCTCACTGGTGCTCTCCGTGATGGTCTTCGCCATGGGCGTGGGCTCGCTGCTGGCCAAGCCGCTGCGAGCCCGCGCCGTCGGCGCCTTCGCCCTGGTCGAGGGGCTGTTGGCGCTGGTCGGCGGGTTCTCCGTGCTGCTGCTCTACGTGCTCTTCGCCTGGGTCGGCATCTACACCGAGGCGATGGTCGTCGTCGCCTTCGTCGTCGGCGTGCTGATCGGCGCCGAGATCCCGCTGCTGATGACCATGCTGCAGCGGATCAGACGCCAGGAGGCGGGCGGCGCCGTCGCCGACATGTTCGCCGTCGACTACCTCGGCGCCCTGATCGGCGGACTCTGCTTCCCGCTGCTGCTGCTCCCCACCTTCGGGCAATTGCGCGGCGCGCTGGTGGTCGGCGCGGTCAACGCCGTCGTCGGCATGGCCGTGGTGCTGTGGATCTTCCGCCGCCAGACCCGGCGGATGGTGCGCGGCGCGCTGCTCGCCACCATGGCCGTGATCCTCACCCTGCTCACCGGCGCGTACGTGTTCGCCGACGACATCGAGATCACCGCCCGGCAGCGGCTCTACCGCGACCCGATCATGCTCGCCGAACGCACCCCGTACCAGGAGATCGTGGTCACCCGCTCGCTGGCCTTCACCGGCGACCGCGACCTGCGGCTCTTCCTCAACGGCGACCTCCAGTTCTCCTCCGTCGACGAGTACCGCTACCACGAGTCGCTCACCCACCCGGCACTCGCCGGCCCCCACCAGCGGGTCCTCGTGCTGGGCGGCGGCGACGGGCTGGCACTGCGCGAGATCCTCCGCTACCCGGACGTCGAGGAGGTCACCCTCGTCGAACTCGACCCGGCCATGACCGACCTCGGCACCGGCTACCAGCCGCTGCGCGACCTCAACGACGACGCCTTCCACGACGAGCGGGTGACCGTCGTCCACGACGACGCGTTCAACTGGCTCCGCGACGCGCCCGGCCCCTACGACGCGGTGCTGATCGACTTCCCCGACCCGGACGACACGTCCACCGCCAAGCTGTACTCGGTGGAGTTCTACAGCATGCTGGCCCAGGTCCTGGCCCCGGACGGCCGCGCGGTCATCCAGTCCGGCTCCCCGTTCTTCGCGCCCCGCAGCTACTGGTCCATCGCGTCCAGCGTCACCGAGGCCGGCCTGGCCACCGTCCCCTACCAGGTCGATGTCCCCAGCTTCGGCAACTGGGGCTTCGTCCTCGCCACCCTCCCCGACACCGCCACCCCACCCACCCTCCGCCTCCCCGACAACGCGCCGCCGCTGCGCTTCCTCTCCCCCGAGGTCCTCCAGGCCGCCCAGGTCTTCCCCCCGGACCGCCAACGCCCCACCGACATCCGCCCCAACACCCTGATGAACCCGGTCGTCATCGACTACGCGCGGGACGAGTGGCAGTACAACTGAGCGGGCGCCGGGGCCCGAAGGCCCCGACGCCGGTGGTCAGCCCTTGACGCAGACGACCTGGCGGAGCTCGGCGACGACCTCGACGAGGTCGGCCTGGCGCTCGATGACCTGCTCGATCGGCTTGTACGCGCCGGGGATCTCGTCCACCACGCCGGAGTCCTTGCGGCACTCCACGCCCCGGGTCTGCTCCTCCAGGTCCCGCGTGGTGAACCGCCGCTTGGCCGCCGTGCGGCTCATCCGGCGCCCCGCCCCGTGCGAGGCGGACTGGAAGGACGCGTCGTTCCCCAGCCCGCGCACGATGTAGGAACGGGTGCCCATGGAGCCCGGCACGATCCCGTACTCCCCCGCGCCGGCGCGAATCGCGCCCTTGCGGGTGACCAGCAGGTCCATGCCCTCGTAGCGCTCCTCCGCCACGTAGTTGTGGTGACAGTTTCCGGTCAGGATGTTGTCGGCCAGCGTGAACGCGTGGGTGTTGTCGACGACAGCGCAGAAGACCTCCTCGACGACAGCGGTCCGGCGAACCTCGCGAACGGTCCAGCCACGCCGCTCGACGGCCTCCCGATTCGCCGACCACCGGGTGCGATGCGCCTCGTGGACGAAGAAGTCCGCGGTCAGATCCGCCCGTGAGATGCCCATGACGTGCATGGCCGTGACCGTCCGTCCGAAGCCGCGCCGCGTCTTGGTGCGGATCGGCAGCGTCCAGATACCCAACGCGTCGCAGACGGCCTTCACGAACTCGAGGTCCCCGCGACGCGCGGACCAGATCGCGGGCCGGCCCGTCTTGCCGACCTCACCGTCCGCGGCGAAGTAACCTGCCAACCAGCCGTAGAGCTCGTCCCGCGCGTTGTCGAGGGAGGGATACTCCGTCTTCCACTCGCGGGGCAATCCGCCGAGCCGCCGGTAGCGCTTCACCTCCCCGCTGGCCAGCAACTCCGGCGTCACCTCGGCGTTCGGAACGTGCTCCTTCTCGCCGCGTGCCGGGTCGTACCGGTAGTAGTAGGTGCGGAGCGCCCCGCCCTCGGTGTCGAAGAACGGCAGCATGGCCTCGTCCTTGTCGCCGTAGAACATCGCGCGGGCAAGCCCGCCTCGCGCCAGCGCGGTGCCGTCACCGAACACGAATCCCCGCGCGATGCCCGACGGTGCCGGGCTGAGCCCCGCCTCACGGCGCGGGAACGCGTAGTCGAGCCGATCACCGACCCGCAGTTCCCGAGTGATCGCCTCGGTCCGGTTGTGCGCGACCTTGGCGCGGAGGAGCCAGCGGTGCTCAGCCGTGGCACGGATCGTCTTCCGCTCGCCGTAACGACCGACCACGACCTCGTACAACCGCTGCTCACCGAACGACTCGACCGGCGCCTTCACCCACTCGCCGCCGGTGGTGAGCAGTTCGTGCCGAGCTCCGGCGAGATCCCGAATCGGCCGCACCCCGTCCTTCGTGAGCACTTCCGTCTCCCCCGCGAAGCACGAAATGACCTCGTCGAAACGGGGCTTGGCCTTGCGGAACTCCTTCCGGACCACGTCCCGCAGCAGCGCCATCATCACGGCCCGGTTGTGGCGGGCGTACTCCTGCGCCCAGAACAGGTCGTTGCGGTAGGCGGCCATCTGCGGGGTGTCCGAGACGAAGACCGCGAGGTCCCGGTCGACCAGGTCCTGGTTGTACGGCAGGCCGCGGGCCACCCCGATGTGGTGGTCCGCCAGCTCCTTGCCGATGTTGCGGGAGCCGGAGTGCAGCATCAGCCAGACGACGCCGTCGGTGTCGACGCAGACCTCGACGAAGTGGTTGCCCGAGCCGAGCGAGCCCATCTGCCGCGCCGCCCGCTCCCGCCGGAAGGACACGGCGTCGGCCACCCCGTCGAACCGCCCCCAGAACGCGTCCCAGCCGGTGGTGCGGACGTCGAACAGCCGGGTGGGGTCGACCGGTTCGTCGTGCATGCCGCGACCGACCGGGATGGCCTCCTCGATCTTCGACCGCAGCCGGGACAGGTCGGCCGGCAGGTCCTCCTGGGTGAGCGAGGTGCGGACCGCGGACATCCCGCAGCCGATGTCGACGCCGACCGCCGCCGGGCAGACCGCGCCCTCCATGGCGATCACCGAGCCGACGGTCGCGCCCTTGCCGTAGTGCACGTCGGGCATGACGGCCAGGCCGCGCACCCAGGGCAGCGTGGTGACGTTGCGCAGCTGGCGCATGGCGCCCTCTTCGACCTGCGCCGGGTCCGCCCACATCCGGATCGGTACCAGCGCACCGGGCAGTTCGGTGTAACCCATGGTGTTCCCCCTGACTGACTGAACCCGCGTGGCGCCTCGGGAGGCCACACGCCCCCGCCCACAACCGGCCCTCGAAGGCCGGCGGCGCCCTGACCGACACCACTCCGTCGGTGACTCATTGTGACCCCAAGGGGACAGTCCCCCACAACGGGTTTTCACCGCCCGGGGTGCACGTCCTCCGGAACGACGACGGCGCACGCCACCCGCACGTGCGCCCCACGGCACCCAACTCACGCCCCAGGAGCTGAGTTTCTGAACAAGGACGCCTACCATAAAGACACTGAGGTGAGGGACCCGCGGGTAGCCAACCCGAACGGCCACTCCCCAACTCCCCGCCGGCGTGCGGCTGGCCGCGGACGAGCGGTTGGTCGTCATTCCGGGAAACATGCTCCGTGCGGCGAAAGATGACATTCCTGATGCCTGACCTTGAGGTTCCCCAGCTCGATCCGGATCTCGGCACCCGGTTGAGCGTCTCCGACTACCGGGCCGACTTCCGCGAGGTGCGTGCCGGCGTCGAGGGGCGGGACTCGTGGAAGTTGGAGCGCGCGCAGCACTTCGAGGAGACCAGGGACGGCAGCCGGCAGGCGTTGCGCGAGGGGGACTGGGAGCGGGCGCTGGCGCTTCTCGAAGAGGACCGCGAGAATCTGGCCCGAATGGCCGCCGAGGACGAACGCAAGCGTTCCTTCTTTCATCGCGTGCGGATCGTCGAGGAGCCGCTGAGCTTTTATGTCCAGTGGGAGTTGCACGCGTTGCGACTGGCCGCCGAGCAGGGTGGGCGCGTGCGGGTGGTGACCGAGCCGCGGGTGCGGCGGTTCGAGGCGGAGGGGCCGCTGCCGGAGCTCGTGGTGCTGGGCGGGCGGGTGCTCTACCGGGTCTGCTACACCCCGGAGGGGGTGCCGGACGGCGGAGTCCGGTTCACCGAGCCGGGTGTGGTGGCCGCGTGGGAGGGGTTCATCCGGCGGCTCTACGAGCAGGGCGAGGATGTCACGGCGTACTTCGCCCGTGAGGTGGCGCCGCTTCCGGCGCCGACCCTGCCCCTCGGAGGGCCGGCTCATCACCCGGCCTGAGGACCCGGCGCCGGCGCCGGGCGGGACCAGATCCGGGCTCTCCGGCGCGGCCCGGGACGTGGTGCAGGCGGGGAGCGTGCGGGGCGGGGTGCACTTCCACGCGCCCGGGCCGGCGGCGGCCGGCGGGGACAGCGGCCCGGTCCCCCGCCAACTCCCCAGCGGCATCCGTGGCTTCGTCAACCGCGTGCCCGAGTTGGCGCAGCTGGACGAGATCCTGGCCGGGGACGGCGAGTCGTCGTTCGATGTGCCCGTCTGCCTGATCACCGGTACGGCAGGTGGCGGAAAGACGTCGCTGGCGTTGCGCTGGGCGCACCAGGTGCGGGAGCGGTTCCCCGACGGCCAGCTGCACATCAACCTGCGCGGCTACGACCCGGGCGAGCCGGTCACCGCAGGGGAGGCGCTGCACCGCTTCCTGAGCGCGCTGGGGGTGCGGCCGGAGCAGGTGCCGGCGGAGCCGGACGCCGCCGCGGCGCTCTACCGCTCGCTGCTGGCCGGCCGTCGGATGTTGATCCTGCTGGACAACGCGGCGACGATCGCCCAGGTCCGGCCGCTGCTGCCGGGCACGGCCGGCTGCCTGACCCTGATCACCAGCCGCAGTCGCCTGCCGGGCCTGGCGATAAGGGACGGCGCGCGGCGGATCACGCTGGGCACGCTGCCCGCGCCGGAGGCGGTCGCGCTGCTGCGGGCGGTGACGGCGGAGGAACGGCCGCGGGACACCGACGCGGAGTTGGCCGAGTTGGCCCGGCTCTGCGCCTACCTGCCGCTGGCGCTGCGGATCGCGGCGGAGCGGGCGGCGAGCCGGCCGCATCTGTCGTTGGCGGAGCTGATCGCCGAGTTGCGCGACGAGTCGGCGCTGTGGGACGCGTTGAGCACCGGGGACGACGAGGAGGCGGAGGCGGTGCGGACGGTGTTCGCCTGGTCGTATCGGGCGCTGCCGCCGGCCGCCGCCCGGTTGTTCCGACTGCTGGGGCTGCACCCGACGCCCCAGTTCGCGTTAAGTGCGGCGGGTGCGCTCGCCGGGCTGTCACCGGCGCGGGCCCGGCAGTTGCTCGACGTGCTGGTCGGCGCCCACCTGTTGGAGCAGTGCGCGCCGGACCGCTACGAGTTCCACGACCTGCTGCGGGCCTACGCCATGGACCAGGCCAGGCGGGCGGAGCCGGTCGCGGAGCGAGAGGCCGCGGAGCGACGGTTGGTGGAGTGGTCTCTGCGGCGGGCGGACGCGGCGGCCCGGTGGATCAGTCCGACGGAGCGGCGGTTGGTGCCCGAGGCGGAGTCGGCGGAGGTGCTGTTCGAGCACTATGACGCGGCGGTCGACTTCGCGGAGCGGGAGTTCCCCAACCTGCTGGCGACCGTTCAGTTGGCCGCCCGGCTGGGCTGGCACGAGCGGGGTTGGCGGCTGGCGGCGGTGCTGTGGGCGGCGCAGCCGCCGTCGTCCGCCACGGTGGAGTGGCTGGCGGCGGGCCGGACCGGCCTGGAGTTGGCCCGGGCCGCCGGCGACCGGGCCGGCGAGGCGCGGTTGCTGACGGATCTGGGGATGGCCGCGGTTCGGCTGAACGACCTGGCGGAGGGCGCCCGTTGCCATCAGTCGGCGTTGGAGCTGTGGCAGGGGCTGGCGGATCGGGCGGGCGTCGCCGGCTCGTTGAACCTGCTGGGGCTGGTGCATCTGCGCCGTCGGGAGCTGACCCGGGCCGGTGAGCGTTTCGAGCGGGCCAGGGAGACGTTTCTGGAGTTGGGTGACGCGCACCGGGCGGCCACCGCGTTGGCCAACCTGGCCTCGGTCCGGCTGCGGGCGGGTGAGCTGGCGCGGGCGGCGGAGGCCGCGGAGCTGGCGCTGGAAGAGCACCGGGCGCTGTCCGACCCGCGGGGCGCGGGGAACGCGTTGCGGCTGGTGAGCGAGGTGCGGCGGGAGCGGGGCGAGACGGGGCCGGCGTTGGAGGCCGCCCGGCGGGCGGTGGAGATCGCGCTGGAGCTGCGGTCCCGGCCGTTGGAGGGGTACTGGCTGCTGACCCTGGGCGCGGCGCAGCTCGCCGCCGGGCAGCCGGCGGAGGCGCTGGTCTCCTGCCAGCGGTCGGCGAGTCTGCATCGGCGGCTCGGGGACCGGGGGCGGGAGGCGCTGGCCTGGCAGGGTTCCGGTGCGGCGTACCAGGCGCTGGGGCGGCCGGCCGAGGCGGCCGACTTCCACCGGCGGGCGGTGGCCGCGCACCGGGAGTTGGCGGACGACTGGCACACCGTGCTGGCTCTGGAGGCGCTCGGCACCGCGCTCAGCGAGGCCGAGGCGCTCGGCGAGGTGGAGGCGCTCGACGAGGCGGACGCGGACGGGAGTGGCGGCGAGCGGGCGGACGGCGGCGGGGCGGGGCGGGCGCACTGGGCGGCGGCCCTGCGGTTGCTGGGGGCGCCAGGGGACCCGCGGGGGGCGGCGCTTCGGGCGCGGTTGGCGGGGCGGTTGGCGGGGTCGGCGCGCTGAGCCGGGGGCGGGGGCTTCCGTGCGTCCGCCGGTCCGGTGCGTCAGGATCGCGGTATGCACCCGCACGCGAGCAACCACGGGCCGGCCGGTGGCGGGCCCCGCGTCCTGATCGTCGAGGACGAGCCGAACATCCTCGAACTGCTCACCGCCTCGCTCGACCTGAGTGGTTTCCGCACCCGCGGCGCGGCCGACGCGCGGGCCGCGGTGGCGGCGTTGGAGACGTTCGAGCCGGACATCGCGGTGGTGGACGTGACGCTGCCGGGGCGCAGCGGGCTGGTGCTGGTCGCGGATCTGCGGGCGGTGCTGCCGGGCCTGCCGGTGCTGTTCCTCACCGCCCGGGACACCGTGCAGGACCGGCTGGCCGGCTTCCGGGCCGGCGCGGACGACTACGTCACCAAGCCGTTCAGCCTGGAGGAGGTGGTGTTCCGGCTGAACGCCATCCTGCGACGGGTCGGCGCGGCGGGCGGCGCGGCGGCGCCGGAGCCGCTGGGCTACGCGGACCTGGAGCTGGACGAGGAGGCGCACCAGGTGTGGCGCGGCGGCCGGCCGGTGCGGCTGTCGCCGACCGAGTTCGCGCTGCTGCGCTACCTGTTGCTGAACGCGGGCCGGGTGGTCAGCAAGTCGCAGATCCTGGACCGGGTCTGGGGCGGGGAGGCCAGCGACACCCGGGTGGTGGAGACCTATGTGAGCTATCTGCGGCGCAAGATCGACTCGCGGGGGCCGGCGCTGATCCAGACCGTGCGGGGCGTCGGCTACAGCCTGCGGCACGCGGAGGTGGAGCGGCGGTGACGGCCCGTCGACCGCGGCTCTGGCCGCGCGGGCTGGGAGCCCGGCTGACCGTGACGCTGCTCGCGCTGGCGGCGCTCAGCCTCGTCGCGTTCGGCGCGGCCGGCACGTTGTTGCTGCGGCACTGGCTGACCGACGAGGTGGACCAGCGGCTGACCAGCCTGGGCGGGGTCCCGGGCGAGGAGCTGCCGCCGCGCCCGGAGCCGGGCCAGCCGCCGCCGTTCCCCACCGACCTGCGGACCTTCGCGTTGGACGCGGAAGGGGAGGTGCGTCGGGTGGTGGGCCGGACGGCGGACGACGACAGCCTGCCCGACCTGTCAGGCTGGTCGCCGACCGAGTTGCGGGCCCGGGCCGGCGAGCCGTTCACCGCGCCGAGCACGGTCGGGGACGGCTCCTGGCGGGTGCTGACGGGGCTGGCGCCGGACGGCGGGGTGCGGGTGGTGGCGCAGTCGCTGGCGGACGTGGAGAGCACGCTGGGCCGGCTGTTGCTGATCGAGACGGTGGTGGGGCTGGCGGCGCTGGCCGCGTTGGGCGCCGGGGCGGTGGCCACGGTCCGGTTGCAGTTGCGGCCGCTACGGGAGATCGAGCGGACGGCGCAGGCGATCGCCGGCGGCGAGCTGGACCGGCGGGTGCCGGACCAGGACCCGGCCACCGAGACGGGCCGGCTGGGCGCCGCGCTGAACACGATGCTCGCCGAGTTGGCCCAGGCGCTGCGCGAACGCGACGCGTCCGCCGAGACCACCCGGCGGTTCGTCGCGGACGCCTCGCACGAGCTGCGCACGCCGCTCTCCTCGATCGTCGGATTCGCGGCGCTCTACCGGCAGGGCCGCCGGCAGGGCGTGGTGGTCGAGGACGCCCGGACGGAGCGCTGGATGTCGCGGATCGAGGAGGAGGCGGAGCGGATGGGCAGCATGGTGGACCACCTGCTGATCCTGTCCCGCTTCGACGAGACGCCGCATCTCCAGCCGTCGGACGTGGAGTTGGGGGAGCTGGCGGAGCTGGTGGTGCAGTCGGCGCGGGTTCGGGCGCCGGACTCGCGGATCGAACTGCGGGTGCCGGAGCCGGTGTTCGCGGTGGCGGACCGGGAACGGGTCCGCCAGGTGTTGGAGAACCTGGTGGGCAACGCGCTCACCCACGGCCCGCCCGGCACCCCGGTGTGGGTGGCGGTGGAGCGCACCGACCGGCCGCCGGCGCCGGGCCCCGCGGTGGTGGGGGCGCTGCCGCCGGGTGTCGCCGAGGTGGCCGTGATCACGGTGCGGGACGCCGGCCCCGGCATCGCCGGGGACGAACTGCCGCGGCTCTTCGACCGGTTCTACCGGGCGAGCGCGCCCCGGGGGCGCGGCGGGGCGGGGTTGGGGCTGGCGATCAGCGCCGCGTTCGTCGCGGCGCACGACGGATACCTGACGGTCTCCTCGACGGTGGGGCGGGGGTCGGTCTTCACGGTGGTGCTGCCGCTGGGCTGAGCGGAGGTGGCCCCGGCGCCGGCCCGTGGGCTCGGGCCGGTGCCGGGGCGGTGCCGCCGGTGGTGGTGCGGGTCGGTGCCGGGGCGGTGCCGCCGGTGGTGGTGCGGGTCGGTGCCGGGGCGGGTCAGCCCGTGGCGGTGCCGTCCGTCGCCTCGCGCCCGGCGCCGCCGGGGCGGAGGGTGCTCTCCGCGGCCGGGGTCTCGGCGACGGCGGCGAGCTGCTCGGCGAGCTGTTCGCCGGCCTCGGCGGCGCCCTCGTCGCCGGCCCGTTCGGCCTGGGCGACCACCGAGTCGAGGATCTCCTGGGCGGTGCCGTCGGCGATCAGCTCCTGGTACAGCTCGGCGTAGGCCGCCTCGTACCGCGCGGTGAACTCGTCGTCGGCGAGGAAGCGTTCCTTCAACGCGCCGCTGCCGCCCAGTCCTCCGCCCGTTCCCTGGCCGCCCCCCGGCGGCTCCATGCCCCCGGGGAGCTGCCCGCCGCCGGGGACCTGACCGTCCTCGGGGAACGTCTCCTCGTCGCCGGCCGCGCCACCGGGACCGGCGCCGAAGCCACCGCCCAGGCCGCCGAAGGACAGGTTGAGGTCCCAGGAGAGCACGGTGAACCGTTCCTCCTCGGTGTCGTACCAGAGGTAGTAGTTGTTGCCCGGGCCGTCCATCGCGTCGTTGTTGGCGAGCAGGGACTGGGTCGCCAGGTAGCGGGCGAAGGAGTCGACGTCGAGGTACTCCGGCAGCCGCGCGGCGAACTCCTCGTCGTCGGCCTCCGCCACGAAGCGCAGCAGCGCGGTCACCGGCGTGAGGTCGTGCCCGCCGTCGTCGTTGACCTGCCGGAACGCGTCCTCGTAGGCGGTCGGGTCGTCCCCGAGGTAGTCGAAGGACCCGCCGGCGCGCGCCTTGTAGAGCACGCCCTCGCCCAGCTCGGCCGCCCACGGCTCGTCCGGGGATTCCAACAGCAGCCGGGGCACGGCGTCCCCGCCGTTGACCGAGACGGAGGTGAACGTGTGGTCCTGCGTGGTCTGTCCGTCGGCCGCGGTCAGCGAGAGGGCCAGCGCCTCGTTCAGCGCCGTCGCCGAGGTGGACGTTCCCGGGCGCAGAGCGATCTCGGTGTGTCCCTGGTAGGCACGTCCGGTCTGGAACTCGTCGAAACTGATCAGCCAGGGCAGGTTCTCCGGCTCTTCCTCGGAGAGGGTGGTGCCCCCGGGGCCCATCCCACCCGGCCCTTCGCCGCCCGGCCCCACACCGGACGAGTCCCCGGACGACCGCAGGCTCATCAGCGTGGAGTTGCCCTTCAGCCGCAGGCCCACGTCCTGCACGGTGGTCCCGTCGATGACGATGTCGGCCTGGATGTACTCCTTCTCGCCCTCCTCCCGGAAGACCCGCAGCGCCTCCGCGTACTCGTCCTCGTTGAAGGTCAGCTCGACGCGGTGCTCCCCGCCGTCGAACAGGTCGCCCTCGCCCTCGATGTTCTGGGTCACCGTCTCCTGGCTGACCAGCCGGGAGCTGACATAGGGCCGGACCCGGAACTCGCCCACGGCCACGGTGAGCACCAGGACGGCGGCGCAGGCCAGCGTCACCAGCCTCCAGTGGCGGCGCAGCCGAGTCGGCAGCAGGTGCCGGACGCGCCGGCCGTTCCGCCCGCGCACGGTCACAGGTCCGTCTGGTCGTAGCCGGTCAGCACGGCGACCTTCTGGCCGGCGGTCACCTCGCGCAGCGCGCTGACCAGTTGGGCCGGCCGCACGTTCTTCTTCAGCCGGGCGGTGTAGGCCAGCTCCAGCAGCGAGCCGGCGCGCACCGACTCGGTGCTGATCAGCTCGTGCTCGTCGGTGTGGCGGAGCAGCACGTCGTCCAGGGCCGGACCGTGGTCGTGGCCGTCCGCCGGCACCTGGACCTTGACGACCTGGCGCTGGACCTGGAGGGCGAACCAGTTGAACCGGTGCATCAGCAGGATGACCAGGCAGATCAGCACGGTGGCGATGCCGGCCAGGGCGTAGAACCGGGTGCCGCAGGCCATGCCGAGGGCCATCACCAGGAAGATGAAGCCGACGTCCCTGGTCTCCTTGACGGCGTTCCGGAACCGGACCACGGAGAGCGCGCCGACCAGTGCGAAGGCCCGGGCGATGTTGGAGCCCACCACCAGCATGATCAGCGCGATCAGCATGCCGAGGATGATCAGGGTGTGCACGTAGCTCTGGCTGTAGGAGATGTTGCGGTGGGTGGCCCGGTAGGTCCAGGCGACGACCAGGCTGGTGACGAAGGCGAGGCTGAGCGCGACCGTCACGTCCATCGCGCTGAAGGTGCCGGACAGGTCGGTGATGCCGAAGTCGAGTTCCATGGGGGTGGGTTCTCCGCTGGGGTGGTGGGGACGGGGTACGGGGACGGCGCCGGTCAGGCGGCCGGCTGCTCCACCGGGGGCGGGGCGGCGGCCGGCGCGGGCGCCTCCGACGCGTGCTCGGGGACGTGGAAGACCGAACGCGGCGCCCGGCCGAACGCCTCGACGCTCTGGCAGTACTTGGACACCCGCTGTACCTGGAGCCCGTGGCGAGCGGCCAGGTCGGTGATCCAGTAGGGCGCCCGCTCGTTGGCCTTGACCTCCATCACCACCAGGTGCGGGCTGATGATGTAGCGGCTCTCCGTGTCGGCGCGCAGATCCAGGTCGCGGTCCCGGCCTCGCACCCGGTAGTCGAAGGTGACGCGCAGTCCAAGGTCGGAGTCGACGCCCACATAGGGCTCACGGCGGTAGCCGGTCATCGCGGTGGGACGCAGGTCGAGCCGGGTGACCAGCTCCAGCACCTCGTCCACGAAGCTCTGGTCCGCGTCCGGGTGCGTGATCCGCTGCCGCTGGTCGCAGAGTCGCCGGGCCAGGTGGTACGGCAGCAGCACCCGACGCTTCTGGGTGACCCGGTTCACCCGCTGCTTGATCTCAAGGGAGACCGGGGTGTCGTCCGGCGCCGGGCCCAGCGGACCGTAGCGGCGGATGCGCAGCTTGCGCCGGAACCGCAGGCCCTCGATCTTCTCCCAGTAGAAACGGAGGCCCTGGGTGTCGTAGTACAGGCTCCAGACGCCGTAGCCGCGCGCCCCGCTGTTGCCGTCCGCCCGCATCCGGGCGGCTACCTCGCGGCGGATCTCGGCTACCTGGTCGACCGGCACCAGGTACTTCAGCTCGTAGCGGTTGAAGGCGTGCAGCCCGCCGCCGGACGTGCGTGCCGCTGTCATGTCGGCTCCTCCTTACCTCGGGGTCGGGTGACCACGAGGGAAAGAGAACGTGACGGAGGTGGGAGAAGCCGCAGAACTTCCTGAGAGAACCCTGGGAAAATCGGCCACCCTCCGAGCCGGGTCGCTCACCGAGAGCGAGAATCCGGGTGTCTGGGTGTGATGGCGGTGACAGGTCGTTGGTCCTGTACGGGGTGGGTTAGGAGGGGGGTGGG
>NZ_JAVREO010000032.1:0-31433 GCF_031845445.1 Streptomyces chisholmiae
GGGGGCGTGGCGGTCGTCTCGGGCTGGGTCTGGGCGGTGGCGATGGGCGCGGTGGTGGCGAGCAGGGCGCCGGCGGTGGCGAGGCCGGCGATGGCGCGGCGAGCGGTGCGGGTCACGGTTTCCTCCTTCGCTCGGGGGTGGGCGTCGGCTGCCGGCGGCCTAGCAGAAGCTCAGCCCGACGTAGTCCGTCTCCACGAAGACGTTGGTGTAGCGGACCGTCTCGCCCGGCTGGATGGTCTGGCACCCCTCGGACGCACCGCCCGAGACCCAGGTCGCGACCACCGAGTGGGCTTCGGCGCAGTTGTTGGTCACGTCGGCCGCGCGGTGCGGGAACAGGCCGGGGTTCTGGTAGCCCTCGTCGACGGTGAGGCAGGACGGGGGCGTGGCGGTCGTCTCGGGCTGGGTCTGGGCGGTGGCGATGGGCGCGGTGGTGGCGAGCAGGGCGCCGGCGGTGGCGAGGCCGGCGATGGCGCGGCGAGCGGTGCGGGTCACGGTTTCCTCCTGGGGTGGGTGGGGGGACGAGCGCCAGGCGCGACCGCCAATCCAGATGGAAAGAGTGGCGATAGCTAATATGGCGCGAACTCGCGGCACGCTTTGGCGGGACTTTCGTTAACCGGTTTCGCGCGGCCCGCGAGGTCTTTGAATCGCGCCCGGCGAATCAGTCATCGGAAGGTTTCCTCTGTGTAGCTCGCGTGAAACCCGTCTTCCCAACCTTGCGGAAATGTCGCCCAGCTTGTCGAGGTAAGGAATTCGAATTCGACCTGTTGGGGCCTTTGGGGGTCTATGCACCGCTTCTTAGAAGTATTTGCTGACGTAAATCAAGATCATTGGAAGCAGGCAAAGCGAAGGCGCGCCGGCGGGTGTCGCCGGCGCGCCTTCGGGGTGGTCGTCCGCGTTACTCGACGCCGACCGTGACCTCCTGGTCGTTCCGCAGCTGGTCCATCAGCAGCTCCGTCTGCTCCATGTCCCAGAGCACCGCCTCACCCTTGTCGGTCGCGTACCCGGGGTCGGCCACGGGGATGTTCATCCGGTGCGCGCCGCGCATCGCCCAGAACATCGACCGCAGGTCCCAGAGGCTCATCTCGGTGTCCACGGTCAGCGCGTCGAGACCGGCGCTCATCGTCGGGTAGAGCCTGAACGGGTTGAGCAGGGTGCCGGGCGAGGCCGCCTGGTCGGCCAGGGTGCCGAGGAACTCCTGCTGGTTCCTGGTGCGGCCGAGGTCGCTGTCGACCTCCTGGTAGCGCTGCCGGTTGAAGGCCAGCGACTCGGCGCCGTCCAGCTGGTGGCAGCCGGCCTCGAAGTCGGCGCCCGAGTTCTCGTCCTGGATCGGCTCGTCGAAGCACATCTCGACGCCACCCAGCGCGTCCACCACGTTGACGAAGCCGCCGAAGCCGATCTCCACGTAGTGGTCGATGTGGATGTCGAGGTTGTACTCGATGGTCCTGGCCAGCAGCCAGGGGCCCTCGATGGCGAAGGCCGCGTTCAGCTTCTGCTGCTGCTCGGGGATGCGGTTGCCGGACTCCGAGCCGGTGAACTCCGGGATCGTCACCCAGGAGTCCCGGGGGAGGCTGACCATGGAGTTCCCGTTGGAACCCACGTGCAGGATCATGATCGTGTCGGTGCGGTTGCCCTCGGCGTCGCCGGTGTTCAGCTCCTGACGCTCCTCGTCGCTCAGGCCCTCCCGGCTGTCCGAGCCGACGATCAGGAAGTTGGTGCCCTCGCCCGACTCCGGACGGTCCTCCAGCGCGGTCAGGTCCACGTCACGGTTGAGCTTGCCGTCCGCCCAGAAGTACGTGGCGGTGGCCACCACCACGAGGACCAGCACCAGCGCCAGCGCGCTGAAGCCTATTCGGCGCCCCCAGCGCGGACGCGGCTTCGGCGGCTGCGGGGCCGGCGGCCCCGGCTGGTCGCCCGGCGGGGGCGGGCCCTGCCGGCCGGCGCCCCGGTAGACCTGGCCCTCGTTCCAGCCGGAGTCGTAGGGCTCGGCGCCCCGCCGGTCGGACCGCTGCCCCGGGATGGCCGGGGCACCGTGGGCGTCCTGCTGGGGTGAACGTGGTCTCGGCGGTCTGGAGACGTGCGGCATGACCCGGGCGCTCTCCGGGGTGGCGTTGCCACGCCCCTGTCCGTAGCGGCTCCGGTCCTGGTCGTCGTCGGTCCATCCGTCGGGCCAGTCGCTCATGACAGGCCAGTCTGCCCCGAGCGGCGCGGAACCGGAAACGGCGTCCGATGACCTGTGGCAGACCTGATGCATTGTCGGACCGTCGGACGTGCTTAGGTGGGTTCTTATGACCGATCTGCCCAGTGATCCGCCCGGCAAGCCGACCGCTGTCTCGCGCACCACGCTGTCCACGATCATGAGTCAGAACGACGCCAACCTGCTGGGCACGGTGCACGGCGGGGTGATCATGAAGCTGGTCGACGACGCCGCCGGCGCGGTAGCCGGCCGGCACTCCGAGGGCCCGGCCGTCACCGCCTCGATGGACGAGATGGTCTTCCTGGTGCCGGTGAAGATCGGCGACCTGGTCCATGTGCACGCCCAGGTCAACTGGACCGGCCGCAGCTCCATGGAGATCGGCGTGAAGGTGCTGGCCGAGCGGTGGAACGAGTCGACGCCGGCCACCCGGGTCGGCACCGCCTACCTGGTCTTCACCGCGGTGGACGAGAACGGCAAGCCGCGTCGGGTGCCCCCGGTGCTGCCCGAGACCGACCTGGACCGGCGGCGCTACCAGGAGGCGGGCATCCGGCGGACCCACCGGCTGGCCAGGCGCCGGGAGATCCAGGAGTTCCGGGACCGGGGCGGCGCGGCCTGACCGGCGGCCGGTCCGCCGCCCCCGGGCGGCCCGGAGGATTCGGAAGCCCTGGGGGCCGGCGACGGCGCGCGCCCCGGCCGGCGCCCGACCGGCGCGCGCCCCGCGCGCACCACCCCGCCCACGCCCCCACGCATCGCGGCGCCCACCACGTCACGCACCACCCCGCTCACAACCGAGCGATCCGGGCGTGCCGCTGCCGGGGCGCCCGGCGCGGCGGCGCCACCCCGCTGAGCAGCACGTAACGGGCCGCCCGGTGCCGCTGGCCCGGGTAGTCGGCCAACAGCTCCAGCATCCGCGCGTCGTCCGCGTCCCGCTCGCCGGCCAGCGCGTAGCCGACGGTGCCCGGCAGGTGCAGGTCGCCGACGGTGATCGCGTCCGGCTCGCCGTTGCTGCGCTGGAGCGTCTCGGCCGCCGTCCACGGGCCGATGCCGGGCACCGCCTGGAGCCTGGCCAGCGCCTGGGGCAGCGGCATCGCCGCCGCCTCCTCCAGCCGCCTGGCCACCCGCACCGCGCGCAGCACGGTGGCGGACCGCGAACCGTCCACGTTGGCCCGGTGCCACTCCCACGACGGGATCCGGGCGATGGCGCGCGGCTCGGGCAGCACCCACAGGTCGAGATCGGCGCCGGGGCCCGGCGCCGGCTCCCCGAACCAGCGCAGCAGGCGGCGCCAGGACCGGTAGGCGTCCTCCGTGGTGACCCGCTGCTCCAGGATGCTGGGGATGAGCGACTCCAGCACCAGCCCGGTGCGGATCAGCCGCACCCCGGGGTGCCGCCGCCTGGCCTCGGCGATCAGCCGGTGCCGCGGGGCGAAGTCGGCCGGGCGGTCCGCGCCGCCGAGCAGCCCGGGCAGCCCCTCCAGCACCCAGTCGGCGCCGGGCCCCCAGGCGGTGGCCGCGATCCGGTCCCCGACCCGCAGCCGGAGGGTGGCCGGCCCCGCGGGGGTACGGGTGCCCCGCCAGAGCGTCCCGTCGCGCTCCACCCGGAACGCCGGGTCGTACGGCTGCGGCGGGGTCCACTCGCGGTCGGGCATGGTCCGGTCAGGCTACTGGCGGCCCGGCCACCGGCCCCCGCCGGGGCGGATCAGCGGCCCTGGAGCCGGCTGGCCGTGGCGCGGATGGTGGGCAGCGCCGCGTACAGCTCCTCGCCCGGGCACTCGGTGGCGAAGCCGTCCCGGTGGCCGGCGATGTTGTTCATCCGCACCGTGGTGCCCGCCGGGTACTTGCCGCCGCCCTGCGAGGTGCGGTTGGCGGTGCCGCCGGGGTCGACGTCGAAGAGGCCCAGCTTCCAGGCGGTCAGCAGCGCGAGCGCGTCGGTCACGTCCTGGTTCGGCTTGGTGGAGCCGAACGAGCCGATCACCGCGACCCCCATGCTGTTGTGGTTGAAGCCGGCGGTGTGGGCGCCCAGCACCGGCTCGATCACGCCGCCGGCCCGGCCCTCGTAGATGGTGCCGCAGCGGTCCACGAAGAAGTTGTAGCCGACGTCCCGCCACCCCTGGCTGACCACGTGGTAGCGGTAGATGGCGCGGATCATCGCCGGCGCCTCGGAGCAGCTGTAGTCGTTGGTGTCCGCGGTGTGGTGCACGAAGGCGGTCTTCACGGTGTCCGTGTAGACGTAGCCGCTCTCCCGCAGGCTCTCGTCGGCGCCCCAACCGGAGCGGATGACGATGCCGGGCCGCGGGCCCACGTGGTCGCCCTCGGCCGGCACCGCCTCGGGGACCGGGGTCAGCAGGTCGGAGGCCAGCTCGCCGGGGTGCACCAGCTCCAGGCTGAGCCCCTCGGGCAGCGGCGCCGCGGCGCCCTCCCCGCCCTCGGGCGCCACCCGGGCCTGCACCCCGTCCGAGACGCCGACCCAGCGCGGCGCGGTGCCGCCCCGCACCTCCCGGCCCTCGGCGGCGACCGTCTCGGCGTCGGGGGCGTGCTCGGGATGGGCGTCCAGTTCGAGCCAGTCGGACCAGGCGCCGGTCTCGCTGCTGCGGGCGCGGACCTCGACGGTGCCGTGCAGCTCGTCGGCGGCGTCCGACCAGACGACGCCGAGCAGTGCGAAGGGGTCGGTGTCGGTGGCCGGCAGCCCCTGACCGGCCAGCGGGAGCACCGGTTCGGCGCCGGCGTCCCCCTGGTCGCCCTCGCCTGACGTGCCGTCACCGCTGCTGCCGGCGAGCGGGGTCAGGGGCGCGAGGGGGAGCGACTGGGTGGCCGCGGGGGCGCGGGGCGCCGCGCCCGCGGCGCCGTCGGCCGCCTGCGCGGCGCCGCCGAGGGGCACCAGCAGCGGGACGAGCAGGGCGACGGTGCACGAGCCGACGAGGGGAAGGGAACGGCGCGAGAGACTTCGGAATGCACGCATACGTCAGATAGTGGGCATAGCGCGCGAAGGTGTCTATTTCTGAGTGCCCGTGAACTGACGACCCGTGACCGGCCGGGGTCGCCGGACGTCGCGCGGACGGCCCAGTGCCCGGGCGTAGGCTGGCGCCGATGAACACCGCCGACCGCACCCCCGCCGACCTGCTGCGTTCCGCGCTCGCCGGAGACGCGACCCGTCCGCTCCTCACCTACTACGACGACGCCACGGGGGAGCGGGTGGAACTCTCCGCCGCGACCCTGGCCAATTGGGTGGCGAAGACCGCCAACCTGCTCCAGGACGAGCTGTCCGTCGCCCGCGGCGAGCGCCTCGCGCTGCTGCTGCCCGCGCACTGGCAGACCGCGGTCTGGTTGCTCGCCGGCGCGGCCACCGGTGTGGTGGTCGAGGTGGACGGCGACCCGGCCGAGGCGGACCTGGTGGTCAGTGGCCCCGATCGGCTGACCGAGGCGCGCGCCTGCTCAGGGGAGCGCATCGCGTTGGCCCTGCGCCCCCTGGGGGGCCGGTTCCCCGAGCCGCCCGAGGGGTTCACCGACTACGCGGTGGCCGCCCCGGGCCAGGGCGATGTCTTCGCCGCCCTCGACCCGCCGGGCCCGGACGACCCGGCGCTGGTCGTCGGCGGGCGCACGCTCACCGGCGGCGAGCTGCTGGCGCGGGCCAGGGCGGACGCCGCCGAGCGCGGCCTCGCCCCCGGCAGCCGGCTGATGTCCCAGCTGGGGTACGACAGTTGGGAGGGCCTCTCGGCCGGCCTCTTCGCCCCGCTGGCGGTGGGCGGCTCGGTGGTGCTCTGTCGGCACGCGGAGGAGCTGGACGCCGCGGCCCGCGCCGCGCGCCAGGAGAGTGAGCGCGTCACCCACTTCGCCGACTGACGGTGGCCGGCCCGCCGGGCCGGCCGCAGGATCGACGGCATGAGGGTCCCGCGACAGCCCGCGTACTACCGGCTCACCGAGCCGGCGGGCCGGCTGGCCGACGAGCCGGGCGCCGGCCCCGCGGCGGACCCCCGGGGCGCGGCCGGGGGCGCCGGCCGCCGGCGCTGGCCGCGCTGGGTGGCCCTGCTGGTGGCCACCGCCGTCCTGTTCACCGCCGCCTTCGGCTGGACCGCCCGGCGCTCGGTGCCGCCCGCGGCCCCGGGCCCGGCCGGCACCGAGCGGGTGGTCCCGACGGCCCCCGCCGAGTCGCCGCCGGACGTGCCCAACCTCGAACCGGGTAACGGATCGTGGAACGCGAACCCATGAAACGGTAAAGAGCAAGACGGTAAAACGTCCCATAGGTCAACCAACCAGGATGATCCCCAGGCCGGTCGCGGGTGGCGTAGGTCACCGACATCGCTCGGCCGGGAACCTCCGGGCTAGTGTGTCCCGTCTGATCCTCTAGCAGGCACACGGAGGGCACGCGAACACGTGGACGCGCAGGGACCTGGTGGTGCGGACGGCGTCGATCCGGCCGACCAGTGGGTATTCAACCCCGAGACCGGCAACTACGAGCTGCGGCTGACCGATGGTCGGAGAGCCGCGGGCCCCGGGCGGCCGTCGGCGCCCACCGCTGCGGCGTCTCCCTCTCGTAACTCTCCGCCACGACAACGTAGCGCACCGCCCGTGGAGGGCGAGGACCGGGAGCGGCCCGGCACCGGCGACCGGCCACTGCCCGGGCAGCGGGACCGCCGCGCGCAGCGCGGCAACCGGCGCAAGGGCCGGGACGGTCGGGGCCGCGGCAGGAAGAAACGCGGCCGCGGCAAGAAGATACTGATGTGGACCGGCGGCACCCTGGCCCTGCTGCTGGTCGTGGGCGCCGCGGGCGCCTGGTGGCTGATCGACCGGCTGAACGGCAACATCACCAAGTACGACGTGGGTCGGGACAACGACTTCCAGTCCGACGAGGCGATCAACCTCCTCTTCATCGGCACCGACACGCGCACCGGCTCCGGCAACGAGTCCTACGGCGGGGACGCCAGCGAGGGCGCCGACACCACGATCCTGATGCACTTCTCCGAGGACCGGACGCACGCCACCGGCCTGAGCATCCCGCGTGACCTGATCACCGACATCCCCGACTGCGAGGTCCGGCGCGAGGACGGCACCACCGCGGTCATCCCCGGCAGCCAGGGCGTCCGCTTCAACCAGAGCATGGGCACCGACGGCCGGGACCCGGGCTGCGTCTGGAACACCGTCGAGCAGCTGACCGGGGTGGAGATCAACCACTTCATGATGGCCGACTTCAACGCGGTGAAGGACCTCTCCGGCGCGGTCGGCGGGGTGCCGGTCTGCATCGAGGAGCCCATCGACGACCCGAAGTCGGGCCTCAACCTGGACGCCGGCGACCACGTGCTGGAGGGGGAGGACGCGCTCGCCTTCGTCCGCACCCGCTACTCGGTCGGCACCGGCAGCGACCTGAGCCGGATCGAGCTGCAGCAGCAGTTCGTCGCCTCCATGGCCCGGCAGATCACCGACGGCGGGATGCTCACCGACCCGGGCAAGCTCTGGGACCTCGCGGACACCGCGACCAGGTCGCTCTCGGTCGACACCGGCATCGGCAGCATCCAGAAGCTGCGTGACCTGGCCTCCACCCTGGCCGGTGTGCCCATGTCCGACCTCAACTTCGTGACCCTGCCGGTGCTCGACAACCCGGACGAGCCGGAGGACGCCAAGGCGACGGTGGTCGTCGACGAGGCCAGGGCGGCCCCGGTGCTGGAGATGATCCGGCAGGACATCTCCCCCCGGGAGCTGGCCGAGCGGGAGGCCGGCGAGGAGGAGCCCGCCGAGGACGCGGTCGAGCCGGCCGCCCCGGAGGAGATCAGGGTGGACGTCTACAACGGCGGCGACGTGATCGGCGCGGCCCAGGACACCCTCCAGTGGCTGCAGAACGAGCAGGGCGTGCCGCTCTCCACCAACATCGGCAACGCCCCCTCCCCGCAGGAGACGACTACCCTGGAGTACGGGCCCGACCAGGCGGGCCAGGCCGCGGCGCTGGCGGAGATGATGGGGCTGCCGGACGCGGCGCTGCAGGAGCAGTCGGTCGAGGCGGGGGACCAGCCCATGGTGCTGATCCTCGGTGACGACTTCCGGGGCGCGGGCCAGCCGATAGAGATCGCGCCCGAGCTGCCGGCCGACGTGGACACCATCACGGCCGACGACGAGGACGTCTGTGCTTCCTGAGGGTGGGGCCACGGGGCGCGGGGCAGCTGACAAGTGACAGGAGCGGGGGGTCCCGTGCGGAGAACCGGCACATCGGGTGAGGACGGGGCGGGGGGCTCGGAAGGCCACGACCGGGCCTCGCAGCTCGGCTGGGACGACTCGCTCTACGAGCGGCGGGCCGGGGTCCCCGGCCCCCGGCAGGCGCCCGAGGGCCAGCCGGCCGGCCAGCCGATACCCGGCGGGCTGATACCCGGGGGACAGCCGCCCGAGGGACAGATACCCGCCGGCACCGCCGAGGGTGCGCCGGGGGGCGCGCCCGAGCCGGCGCCCGCCGGGCGCAGGGCCCAGCGCGCCGCGCGCCGGGCGCGCAAGCCGCGCTGGCGGCGCGTGCTGGTCTGGACGGCCGGCTCGCTCGCCTTCCTGCTGGTGGGGGTGGCCGTCGCCGGCTACCTCTACCTCGAACACCTCAACGGCAACCTCACCAAGAAGCCGCGCAGTCTCGGCGGCACCGAGCTGGCCGAGCCCACCCCCAACGCGGAGGGCCAGACCCCGCTCAACATCCTGCTGATGGGCTCCGACAGCCGGGACGGCGCGGAGAACCAGGAGCTGGGCGGCGCCCGCGACCTGGCCGGCGGCCCGGTGCGGGCGGACGTGCAGATGCTGCTGCACGCCTCCGCCGACCGCAGCAACATCACCGTGATCAGCATCCCGCGCGACACCCAGGTGGCCATCCCCGAGTGCACCGACCCGGACACCGGCGAGGTCTTCCCGGCGACCGCCTCGGCCTCCATCAACACCGCGCTCGACCACGGTGGCCCCGGCTGTGTGCTGGCCACCTGGGAGGAGCTGACCGGGATCTACATCCACCACTTCATGATGGTGGACTTCGCCGGCGTGGTGGACATGGCGGACGCGGTGGGCGGCGTCCCGGTCTGCGTCGAGGCGAACATCGCCGACGACAAGTCCGGACTGCGGCTGCCCGCCGGGGAGAGCGTCATCGAGGGCGAGGAGGCCCTCCAGTGGCTGCGCACCCGGAAGGGCTTCGCGGACGGCAGTGACATCGGCCGCACCAAGGCCCAGCAGATGTACCTCTCCAACATGGTCGAGGAGCTGCAGGCCAGCGCCTCCCTCACCAACACCGGCGAGCTGATGGACCTCGCCGAGGCGGCCACCAACGCGCTCACCGTCAACCACGAGCTGGGCTCCGTGCAGGCCCTCTACGACCTGGGCACGGACCTGCGGCAGGTGCCCAACAACCGGATCAACATGGTCACCCTGCCCTGGCTGCCCGACCCGGCCAACCCCAACGTGACGATCATCCCCGACCCGGCCAAGGCGCCCGAGCTGTTCGAGATGGTCCGCACCGACGTCCCGCTGGACGACCAGGACGCCGAGCCGGCGCCCGAGGAGACCAGCGACGGGCCGACCGAGACCGTCGACGCCGAGCCCAGCCCGCCGGCCGAGGTGGCGGTGACGGTGCGCAACGCCACCGGCTCCGACATCCAGGGACCGGCGAACGGCCGCGCCGGGGTGCTCACCGACGAGCTGCTGCGCCTCGGCTACGCCCAGACGTTCACCGACAGCACGGCCGCCGCGCCGACCCCGGACACCGAGGTCCAGTACGCGGAGGAGGACCAGCGGCCGAACGCCGAGGCGCTGGCCGAGACGCTCGGCATCCCGGCGGACCGGGTGCTGGTCTCGCCCGAGGCGCAGGGCGTCGTCCTGGTCGTCGGCGACGACTGGCGGGAGGGCACGGTCTTCCCCGCCGAGGCGGTGGAGGAGGCGGAGGCGAACGAGACCGAGGCGGCCGGCGACGACCCGGCCATCGCCGAGGAGGACATCATCTCCGGCTCCAGCGGCGGCAACTGCATGCCGGTCAACCCGCTCTACACCTGGTAGCGGACAGCGGACAGCGGACAGCGGACAGCGGCCGGCGAACGCCGGACGAACGAGCGGAGCCGGCGGGGCAGCCCGCCGGCTCCGCCGGGTCCGTGGTGGGTCCCGGGTGGGTCAGTGGCTGGGCTCCGGCGCCGCCGGGCGGGCCGCGACGACCTGCCTGGCCAGCTTCCGGGGACTGGTCAGGAAGCCCCAGCCCCAGGACATGTGCATGGTCGCCAGGGCCAGCGGGATGCGCGCCCTGGCCGCCACCGGCAGCCCGCGCCCCGCGGGCAGCGAGCCCAGCGTGATGGCCGCCAGGTAACCGCCGGGCACCACCAGCGTCCACGGCGTCAGCACCGCGCCGACCAGGCCGGCGGCGATCGTCAGCACGGCGACCGGCGGCGCCAGGTAGCGCGGGTTGATCGACCCGGCGTGGTAGCGGGCCACCACGTGCCGCCAACGCCCGTAGTTCCGGTACTGCTTGGCCAGCGCCCGCACCGAGGGCCGGGGCCGGTAGGAGACCAGCAGCTCGGGCGAGAACCAGACCAGGCCGCCGTCCTGCCGGATGCGGTAGTTCAGCTCCCAGTCCTGGGCCCGGATGAACTCCACGTTGTAGCCGCCGAGCCGCTCCAGCACCTCCCGGCGGAACACCCCCAGGTAGACGGTCTCCGCCTCGCCCGCCTGGCCGCCGGTGTGGAAGGCCGCGTTGCCGACCCCGATCCGCGCCGTCATGGCGGCGGCCACCGCCTGCTCCCAGGCGTTCTCGCCCTCGGCGTGCATGATCCCGCCGACGTTGGCGGCGCCGGTCTCGGCCAGCAGCCGCACGGCGGTGGCGATGTAGTTCGGCGAGAGCATCCCGTGTCCGTCGACCCGGACCACCACCGGGTGCCGGGAGGCGGCGATCGCCGCGTTCAGCCCGGCCGGGGTCCGGCCGGTGGGGTTGGGCACCGTGCGCACCCGGGCGTCCTCGGCGACCAGCTCGGCGGCGATCTCGTCGGTGCGGTCCGTGGACGGGCCGAGGGCGATCACCACCTCTAGCTCGCCCGAGTACTCCTGCTCCAGGATGTGCCGCACCGAATCCCGCAGATGCCGCTCCTCGTTGAGCACCGGCATGATCACGGACACGGCTGGCGTGGGAAGGCTGGTCACCGCCTCACGTTACCGCGAACGGGGGACCCCGACGCGCGCCGCCTCAAAGCCCAAGATCGTATCTGCGTACCGTGACGGGGTCGTCTCCGACATAGCGGGAGTGTCCATCCCATGCCAGCCAGACGCCGCCGTTGGGGCATCCGGATCGCCAGCACGCTCTCCGCGCTGGTGCTGACCGCCAGCGGAGTCGGCCACTCGGTGGTCGCCACCGTCACCGACGGGGTGGGGCGGGTGGACGCGTTCAGCGGCCTGCGCGACCGACCGGACGCCGGCTCCGGGCTCAACATCCTGCTGATCGGCACCGACAGCCGGGACGGCCTGACCGAGGAGGAACGCGCCCGCTACCACGTCGGCGGCACCTCCTGCCGCTGTGCCGACGCCATCCTGCTGCTGCACATCTCCGCCGACCGGGAGCGGGTCAGCATGGTGAGCCTGCCGCGCGACTCGTTCGCCACCCTCCCCGAGCACACCCTGCCGGACACCGAGGAGCACCACGACGCGCACGACGACAAGCTCAACTCGGCGCTCTCGCACGGCGGCCCACAGCTGATGGTGCGCGCTGTCGAGGACCTGACCGAGGTGCGGATCGACCACTACCTGGAGGTCAGCTTCGTCAGCTTCATGCGCGCCGTGGACGAGCTGGGCGGGGTCGAGGTGTGCACCACTGAGCCGCTGCGGGACGCCTACGCCGGCCTGGACCTGCCGGCCGGCACCAGCACCCTGGACGGCCCCGGCGCGCTGGCCTACGTCCGGGCCCGCCACCTGGACGGCGCCTCGGACTTCGGCCGGATGCAGCGTCAGCAGCGGTTCCTGGCGGCCTTCGTGGACAAGGCGGTCAGCGGCGGGGTGCTGCTCAACCCGGGGAAGGTGGCGGCGCTGGCCGGCTCGCTGCTCGACTCGGTCCGCGCCGACGAGGGCTTCGGCTCCGAGCAGATGTTGGCACTGGCCGGCCTGATGCGGCACTTCAGCACCGAGTCGGTCGAGTTCGCCTCGGTGCCGGTGGCCGACCGGGAGCGGCAGCTGCCAGGCCTCGGCTCCACGGTGATCTGGGACGAGGCGGCGGCCGACCGGCTCTTCGCCGCGTTCCGCGAGGACCGGCCGCTGCCCAGGCCGGAGTCCGGTGAGGAGGCGGCGGCCGAGCCGCACGCCGTGCCGGCCGGCGGCGAGCACGGCACCACCACCGCCGACCAGATCGTCTGCTGAGCTTGCGGGCCGACGCCGGCGCTCAGCGCACGGTGAGGAAGTCCGCCGGGTCCCGGGCCGGGCGCGGCCGGGGCGGCGCGGCGGCGTGCCCCACGGCGACGGCGCCCATCGGGTCCCAGTCGGCCGGCAGCTCCAGCGTCTCCCGGACCACGTCCCGGCAGAACATCGTGGACGAGACCCAGGCCGAGCCGAGCCCCTCGCCGGCCAGCGCGACCAGCAGGTTCTGCACGCCGGCGCCCATCGCCACGACGAACATCTCCCGCTCGGCGCGCGCCCGGCGCTCGTCCGGGTAGTCGTGCGCCCCCTCGGTCACCAGGCAGGGCACCACCAGGTAGGGCGCGCGGCGCAGCACCTCGCCCCGGCGCACCCGGCGGGCGACGCTCTCCTCGGACCGCCCGTCCCCCCGCAAGTCGGCCACCCAGGCGTCGCGCATCGCGTCCAGTAGCCGGGTCCTGGCCGCCGCCGACTCCAGCAGCACGAACCGCCACGGGGTGGTGTGGTGCGGGGCCGGCGCGGTCACCGCGGCGGCCACCGCGCGGCGCACCGCGTCCGGGGCGACGGGCGCGTCGGTGAACTCCCGGACCGTGCGGCGCAGCGTCACCGCCTCCCGCACCGCCTCCGACGTGCCCAGCCGGAACATGTCCGCGCTCGCGTCCCGGATCAGCTCGCGGGCGGTGCCCGAGCCGCCCGTCCGGTGCGCCAGGCCGCGCACCACGGCCACCGGCAGGCCGTCCGCCTTGCCCTTCACCAGCTCGCCGGCGGCGGCCAGTTCGTCGGCGACCGCGGTGATCGTGACGCCCAGCGGGTTGCCGTGCGTGTCGGTGCCGCCGCGCAGGTCCTCCAGGACGGTGACCCCGCTGGCCCCGATCGCCACGTCGGTCTGGCCCTCCCGCCAGGGCCGGCCGAAGGTGTCCGTGATCACCACGCCGACGTCGACGGAGAGCAGGTCGGCCAGCCCCCGGCGGATCGCGGCGGCCGAGGCGTCCGGGTCCTCGGGCAGCAACAGCACCGTGCCGGGCGGGGTGTTGGAGGCGTCCACGCCGGCCGCCGCCATCACGAAGCCGTGCCGGGACTCCACGATCCGGGCCTCGCCCCGGGTGGCCACCACCCGGACCGTCTCTTCTTCTATGGCGGCCCAGCGGTCGTCCGCCTGCCGCACCCGGCCCTCGGCCTTGCTGACGATCTTCGAGGTGACGACCACGATGTCCCCGTCGGCGAGCCCGGGCTGGCCGACGGCGCCGGCCGCCTCGGCGATCAGCTTCGCCAACGTGTCGCCCGGCCGCACCTCGGGGATGCCGGCGAGGGCCCAGACCTGGTAGGCGGGCGCGGTCATACGGCCTTGACCTCCTCGGCGAGGGCGAGCGCCGCCCTGGCCATCTCGGCGGTCGCCTCGACGTCGGTCATCAGCAGCGGCACCGCGCGGCAGCGGATACCGGCCCGCTCCACCGACTCGACGGCGGCCGCGTCCACCGTGTCCACCAGCCAGCCGTCCAGCAGCCCGGAGCCGTAGTGCTGGGCGACCGCGGTGGCCGTCGCCTCGACGCCCACCGCCGCCAGCACCTTGTCGGCCATGCCGCGCACCGGCGCGTCCCCGATGATGGGCGAGAGGCCGACCACCGGCACCCCGGCGTCCGCGATGGCCTCCCTGATCCCCGGCACCGCCAGGATGGTGCCGACGCTGACCACCGGGTTGGACGGCGGGAAGAGCACCAGGTCGGCGTCGGCGACGGCCTCCAGCACCCCGGGCGCCGGCTTGGCGTGCTCGGCGCCGACCGGCACCACGGCCCGGGCCGGCACCCCGGCCCGCAGCCGCACCCAGTACTCCTGGAAGTGCACCGCCCGCCGGCCGCCGTCCGCGTCGTCGATCAGCACGTGCGTCTCGATCCGGTCGTCCGACATCGGCAGCAGCCGGACGCCGGGCTGCCAGCGCCGGCAGAGCGCCTCGGTCACCGCGCTCAACGGGTAGCCGGCGGCCAGCATCTGACTGCGGACGACATGGGTGGCGAAGTCCCGGTCGCCGAGCCCGAACCAGTCGGGCCCGACGCCGTAGGCCGCCAACTCCTCCTTGACGGCGAACGTCTCGTCGGCCCGGCCCCAGCCCTGCTCCTCGTGGATGCCACCGCCCAGGGTGTACATCACGGTGTCCAGGTCGGGACAGACCTTGAGGCCGAAGAGATGGATGTCGTCGCCGGTGTTGCCGATGACCGTGACCTCGGCTTCCGGCGCGGCCCGCAGGAGGCCGCGCAGGAAGCGAGCGCCACCGATTCCGCCGGACAGAACCACGATGCGTCGCATGGGCTCCAGTCTGTCAGCAGGTGAGGACGTCCCGGGGGCTGGGGCGTCGCTCGGCGGCCCGCGGCAGCGGCCGCATCGACATCTCCGTCAGGCCGGGGAAGTAGACGTGCAGGCTGACCGCCGGCGTCAGCGCGGCGTTGACCACCTCGTGCACGTACCCGGGCGCGAAGACCCGCAGCGAGCCCGGGGTGAGCACCCGGCTGCCGCGTCCGCTGGCGTGTTCGGTCAGCGAACCGTCGAGCACCGTGTACACCCCGGAGGACGGGCCGTGGTCGTGCCGGCCGCTGCCCTGCCCCGGCACCCAACTCAGCAGCCAGACCTCGTAGCCGGGGCCCACCCGCAGCCGGTGGTACCAGCGACTCGCCGCGTCGTACCGCACCAGGGGCGCCCAACACTCCCGATCACCCGCCAGCGCGGTGGCCAGGCCGGCGAACCCCGCGACGGTGCGCGGGTGCTCGGCCGGCGGCGGCAGCAGGTGGGGGAGGGCCAGCGGATCGCCGGCGATGGCGTTGTCGTTGTCCATGGAGTGCGGTACGCCTCTAATGGGTCGGTAAGCCCGGCTGGTCCATCCATCGATGGGTGTCAACTGGGCGTGCGGTCGCCCACATTGTTTCATCAGATCCGGGCGCGCGGCGCCGCCGAAAGGTTTATTCGCCACCCGCGGCGGACAGGCGCGGCATCATCCACGCAACTCCGTGGGCGCGTTGCGCATCCGTGACCTCGCCGTGATCCGGGTCGCGGTCCTCCCGGGGCGCGCAACAAATCCGCGGTCTCGTTCGTCTTCCTGTACGGGAGGGGGTAAACGGCCGGGGAACCGGTGGAATGCGGGACGGAATCCCGACGGAACAAGCCGGGTTTGTACCGATTTGAACACTTTCCGTGTGAGTGTGGTGCCACAGGGTGAATCATCGGGTGAATGGCAGATCGTGGCTTGACTGCCGTGGAGCGGCCCACCTGTAATTTCACTCATGTCGTTCGACCGGCACGGATAACGACGGCATCACGGGGACGCAAAGAAGACGAGGGGCGCGCATATGACCGAGCTGTTCGAACAACTGCTGGTCGAGGAAGCCGACGAGGAGCTTGGCTGGCAGGAGCGCGCGCTCTGCGCGCAGACCGACCCCGAGTCCTTCTTCCCCGAGAAGGGCGGTTCCACGCGCGAGGCCAAGAAGGTCTGCCTCGCCTGCGAGGTCCGCTCCGAATGCCTCGAATACGCCCTGGCCAACGACGAACGCTTCGGAATCTGGGGCGGATTGTCCGAACGTGAGCGCCGCCGCCTGAAGAAGGCCGCGGTCTGAGGGCACCAGCCGCCCGTGAGCCGGGACGATCCCGGCATCTCACGCCTGAGGGGCGCTGACAGTACCAGCCGCTAGTGTGGTGCGCTGTCCGAGACGACAAGCGCCGCTCCTTCCGGAGCAGCGCCGTCCACCACCGTCCAGCGAACCGGGGCCAGCACCTCGATGTCCGTGCACAGCCAGCAGGCGGCGCAGCAGGCCGCCCATCCCGAATTCCCCCGGCACGTCGTCACCGCCGTGCTCGTCTCGCACGACGGCGAACGCTGGCTCCCCGAGGTCCTGCGCGGACTGCTCGGCCAGGAGCGGCCGGTCCAGGGCGTGATCGCGGCGGACACCGGCAGCGCCGACTCGTCGGCCACCCTGCTCACCGAAGCCCTCGGCGCCGAGCGGGTGTTGCACCTCGCCCGCCGCACCGGCTTCGGCGCCGCCGTGGCCGAGGCCGCCCGCACCGCGCCCGTGCTGACCCCGGACGACCTTCCCTACCTGCGGCGCCCCGCCGCCTGGGACCCGGTCCGCCGCACCTGGGACACCAGCACCTACGACCTGCCCGAGCTGCCGCACGGCGAACCGGTGCAGTGGCTCTGGCTGTTGCACGACGACTCGGCGCCGGCCCCCGACGCCCTCGCAGAGTTGCTGCGGCAGGCCGACGCCAGCCCGTCCACCGGCATCGTCGGCGGCAAGCTGCGCGGCTGGTACGACCGCAGGCAGCTGCTGGAGGTCGGCGTCTCCGTCGCCTACAGCGGCCGACGGTGGACCGGCCTCGACCGCCGCGAGCAGGACCAGGGCCAACATGACCGGATCCGGCCGGTGCTCGCCGTCTCCTCGGCCGGCATGCTCATCCGCCGGGACGTCTACGACCAGCTCGGCGGCTTCGACCGCCGGCTCCCGCTGACCAGGGACGACGTCGACCTCTGCTGGCGTGCCCAGGCCGCCGGCCACGGCGTGCTCGTCGCCCCCGACGCCGTCTTCCAACACGCCGAGGCCGCGACCCGCGAGCGCCGCTCCATCGACTGCGCCGGCCGGCTCGGCGGCAGCCCGCACCGGGTGGACAAGGCCGCCGCCAGCTACACGCTGCTGGCCAACGCCCGGACGGCGGTGCTCCCCTGGGTGCTCTTCCGGCTGCTCCTCGGCACCGTGCTGCGCATCCTCGCCTACCTCGTCGGCAAACAGCCGGGCCGCGCGCTGGACGAGGCCGGCGGGCTGCTCGCCACCCTGCTCCGCCCCGGCCGCCTGATCGGCGCCCGGCGCGGCCGCGCCAGGACGGCCTCGCCGAACCACGCCCCCAAGGAGCTACGCCCGCTCTTCCCACCGCCCGGCGCCACCGTCCGCACCGCGATCGAGCAGGTGGCGAGCAACTTCGGCGGCCGCGCCGAGCCGGTGTCCGCCTCCAGCGGCCGGCACGGCTCGGTCGAGTCCGGTCCGGGCGGCGACGACGCCGACTCGCTCGAAGTCGAGCAGTTCGCCCGCGTCAAGCGGCTGGCCAAGCGCCCGGGGCCGGTCCTCTTCCTGCTCCTCGCGGTGGTCGCGCTGCTCGCCGGCCGCGCCCTGATCGGCGGCGGCGCCCTCAGCGGCGGCGCCCTGCTGCCGGCCCCGGCCGACGCCGGCGCCCTCTGGGACCGCTACCTGACGACCTGGCAGCCCGTGGGCACCGGCGGCACGGAGTCCGCGCCGCCCTTCGTCGGCCTGCTCGCCCTGTTCTCCAGCGCCCTGCTGGGCAACGTCGGGCCCGCGATGACGCTGCTCCTCGTCGGCTCGGTGCCGCTCGCCGGCATCAGCGCCTACCTGTCCTCCGGCCCGCTGGTGATGTCCCGGCTGCTGCGCGCCTGGGGCAGCGTCGCCTACGCGTTCCTGCCCGCCGTCACCGGCGCGGTGGCCGGCGGCCGGCTCGGCACCGCGCTGCTCGCCGTGCTGCTGCCCCCGCTGGCCCGGGTCGCGGTCGCCGCCGCCGGCCACACCAGGAACGGCGTCGGGCCCTGGCGGGCGGCCTGGGCGTGCGCCCTGCTGCTCACCGTCGGCACCGCCTTCACCCCGGTGATCTGGCCGCTGGCGCTGCTGCTGGCCGTGGTCGCGCTGGTGCTGCCGCTGCGGACGGGCGGCGGCCTGCGGCGCGCCAAGGCACTGCGCTTCGCCGTCGCCCTCGGCACCCCGCTGCTGCTGCTCGCCCCCTGGTCGTTCGCCACCCTGCTGAGCCCGGACGCCTTCCTGCGCGAGGTCGGCCTGCCCTACGACACCGGCCAGACCAGCGCCCTCCAGCTGGTGGGCCTCAGCCCCGGCGGCCCCGGCACGCCGAGCGGCTGGCTGCTGCTCGGCGTGCTGCTGGCCGCCCTCGGCGCCCTGCTGCGCGCCGAGCGTGGGCTGGCCATCCGCACCGCCTGGGCCGGCGCCCTGGTCGCGCTGCTCTTCGCCATCTGGGCGGACACGGACCACTGGGCCGGCCCCGCCGTCCTCGTCTACGGCCTGGCGCTGCTGAGCGCCGCGGTGCTCGGCGCTGACGGCGCCAGGTACCGGGTGGCGGCCCGCAGCTTCGGCTGGCGCCAGCCGCTGGCCGTCGCCGTCGCCGGAGCCGCCGCCGTCGGCCCGCTGCTGGCGGCCGCCGGCTGGGTGCTCAGCGGCGCCGAGGGCCCGCTGCGGCGCAGCGACCCGGTGCAGGTCCCGGCGTTCGTCGCCGAGGAGAGTGCCGCCCGGGACCAGGCCCGCACCCTGGTGCTGGACGCGACCGGTGGCTCCGACGGCGAGATCACGGCGGTCTCCTACACCCTGGTGCGCGGTTCCGGCGCCCGGCTCGGCGACGCCGACCTCGCCGAACTGCTCGGCGAGGACGCGCGGTTGAGCGAGGCGGTGGGCGACCTCACGGCCGGCACCGGCGCCGACCAGACCCGGGCGCTGGCCGACTACGCGGTCCGCTACGTGCTCGTCAGGGACGGCGGCCCGCGCGATCTGCACCGGGTCCTCGACACCACGCCCGGCCTCCAGCGGCTCAGCCAGGAGGACGGCAGCGCCCTGTGGAGGGTGAACCGCGACGTCGCCCGGGCCATGGTGCTCCCGGCCGAGGGGGAGGGCCCGGACGCCGAGCCGGTGCCGCTGCCCGCCGAGGCCGTCGAGGTGCACACCGAGCTGCCCGACGGCCCCGCCGGCCGGGTGCTCCGGCTGGCCGACCACGCCGACGAGGGCTTCCGGGCCACGCTGAACGGCGAGCCGCTCACCCCGGTCACCGTCGGCGACTGGGCCCAGGGCTTCGAACTGCCCGCCGGCGGCGGCCAGTTGGACGTGGTCTACGAGACCTCCGGGCTGCACACGCTGTGGGTCTGGGCGCAGGGCTTCGGCCTGCTGGTGCTCGTCGTCCTCTCGCTGCCGGACCGCCGGCGCGAGCTGGACGACGACCTGCCGGACGAGGCGCCCGCGGCGGCCGCGCCGCAGGGCCGCCGGGCCCGCCGGATGGCGGCGGTCCCGGCGCAGGGCGGCCAGCCGGCGGCCGGCCAGGCCGCCGAGGCCGCGCCCGAGCCGGTGGCGCCGGCCGTGCCGCACCAGGCGGCCGAGCCGCCGCCAGCCGAGCCCGAGTGGGCGCCCACGGCCCCGCCGGCCGCGCCCTACGCGGCCGACGGCGCGCAGCCGGGCGGCGCCGGTATCCCCCGGCAACAGCCTTACGACGACTGGTCGGACCAGTCCTACGGCCAGCAGTACGGCCAGGGCTACGGCACCGGATACCCGTCGGGCTACGACCCGAACTACCCCCAGGGGTACGACCAGAGCCAGGCCGCGCCCTACGACTACCCGACCGACTACGGCGACGGAAGTGAGCACCGGTGAATCGCGCCCCCCTGCCCCTGCTCGGGATCGTGGCCGGCCTGGTCGCCCTCGTCGGGGTGGCCACCCTGCGCCCCGACGGCCAGGAGACGACGACCCTGGAGCTGGCCGCCCCGCTCCCGGTGGAGCGCACCACCCTGACCTGCCCGCGCCCGACCGACGCCGAGTCAGCCACCACCTGGTACAGCGCCGTCACCCCGCCCACCGGCGGTACCCGCTTCGACGAGGGCTCGGCCGCGCTGCTGCCGGCCCCCGAGTACCGCCAGGAGCTGGACGAGCCGGCCGACGAGGAGAACGCCGAGGACGGCGAGGAGAACGCCGAGGAGCCGGCGGAGGGCGCGGCCGATGAGCCGGCCGAGCCGGTGATCGAGCTGGCCGAGCCCGGCGTCCCGGTCACCGTCCGGGTGGACGAGACCGGCGCGCCCGCCCTGGCCGGCACGGCCGAGCAGCTGCTGGCCCCCGGCTGGACGGTGCAGCAGACCACCGCGGTCGAGTCCGGCGAGGGCCAGGGCCTCCTCGGCACCTCCTGCCAGGTCCCGGACACCGAGTTCTGGTTCGCCGGCGCGAGCGCCGCCGAGGACCGCCACGACTACGTGCACGTCACCAACCCCGACGAGGCGGCCACCGTCGTGGACATCGAGATCTACGGTGCCCAGGGCGAGTTGGCGGCCGAGCACGGCCAGGGCATCACGGTGCCCGGCCGGTCAAGCGTCGCCGTCCGGCTGTCCACTCTTCTGAGTGACGCCGAGCCGGGGCTGGCGATCCACGTCGCCGCCCGCAGCGGCCGGATCGGCGCCCAGGTCGAGGTCGTCGACGAGGCCCTCGGCACCGACTGGCTGCCACCCGTCACCGCCCCCACCGCCGACACCGTGGTGCTGCCCGGCATCCCCGCGGGCGTCCGGGCCGCCCGGCTCTCGGTCTTCGCCCCCGGCGACGAGGATCTCTCCCTGGAGGTCGGCCTGGCCGGCCCGGGCGGCACCATCACCCCCGCGGGTCACGAGACGGTCGCCGCCCACGCCGGCACCGTGACCACCGTCGACCTCGGCGACCTCACCCAGGGCGAGGCGTCCTCGCTCGTGCTGACCAGGGCCGCCGGCTCCGGGGCCGGCCCGGTGATCGCCAGCCTCCAGGTCGTCGCCGGCGAGGAGGGGGAGCGCGAGTCTGCGTTCATCCCGGCCACCGCGCCGGTCGACGAGCGGGCCTCGATCGCCGGCAACACCACCTCGGGCACCCGGCTCTCCTTCCTCGCCCTGGAGGAGAGCGTCGAGGTGGAGGTCAGCTACTCGGCCGGCGCCGACGGCGGCGAGCCGGTCGAGGAGACCCACACGATCGACCCGGGCACGACGGTGACCATCACCCCCGAGCTGGCCGACACCGAGGGCAACTACGCGGTCACCATCAGGCCAGCGGGCGGCGGCGGGACGCTCTACGCCGCGCGCACCCTGCTCGTCGACCGGGACGGGACGACCACCTTCACCACCCAGACGCTGCCCGACGACCGGTCCACCGTCTCCGTCCCCGAGACCGGCCCCGACCTGTCCATGCTGATCGACTGAGCCACCCGCCGGCGCGCCCCCACCGCGGGGGCGCGCCGGGCTCTCAGTCCTGCCCGTACTGCGGGTCGACCGACTCCGGCGCCAGCCCCAGCAGCTCGGCCGCCTGCTCCACCACCACCTCGTGCACCAGCTGGGCGCACTCATCGCGGTCCCGGCTGCGCAGCTCCACCGGCCGGCGGTAGACCACGATGCGGTCCCGCCGCCCGCGCACCGCGCGCGAAAGCCCCCCCAGCGGCACCGTGCCGTCCAGCGAGTCGTCGCTCAGCACCGGCACCTCACGCACCACGAACTCGACACCGTCCAGCTGAGGCAGCCGCTTGCGCAACCGCTCCGCCGAGTCGTGCACCAGTGAGTCGAAGCTGTCCGCCCGGCTCAGCGCCAGCGGCACCTGCGGCGGGGCCACCGGCCCGCGCATGCCTCGACCGTGCCGGTCGCGATGCCGATGTCGCTCGGGCGGGCCGGACACGGGTGGGGGGACTCCGCTGGACTTGTCCATCGCAACGACGATAGATCAGAAAGCCGCCCCGAGGTCAGAGCGCCTCCGCCCGCCCCCGCGCCCCGTGCGCCCGCCCCCGAGCAACCCCCGCTTGATGGGGGCGAATCCGGGCAGGGTGGGCCGGACCGGGACGACACGGCGGGGTGACGCCGGCCCGAGTCGTCGCGGCCCGCTCAGGAGTGCGGTACGGTCCAACATCGTGAGCCCCGTACGTCGCTGTTCGCGCACCGCGTGCGGCCGTCCCGCCGTGGCGACGCTGACGTATGTCTACGCGGACTCCACGGCCGTCCTCGGTCCGCTCGCCACCTATGCCGAACCCCACTGCTACGACCTCTGTGCCGAGCACTCGGAGCGGTTGACCGCCCCGCGCGGCTGGGAGGTCGTCCGGCTCGCCATGGACCCGGCGAGCACCCGCCCCAGCGGGGACGACCTCGAAGCGCTGGCCGACGCCGTCCGCGAGGCCGCCAGGACCCCGTCCCGCCCCGAGCCGCCGCCCGGCGCGCCGATGCCCCGGCGGGGCGGCGCCGACCCGGTCGAGGTGGCCAGGCGTGGACACCTGCGGATCCTGCGCTCCCCCGAGTCGTAACGTCTCACCGGTACATTGAAGGGCGCGCTCATCACAGCACCGCCCATCACCCAGCCTCAAGACAAGGGGTCAGCTGTGCCGGACCTGTCACAGATCGTGAAGGCCTATGACGTTCGGGGTGAGGTCCCCGACCAGTGGGACGAGTCCCTCGCCGAGTTGTTCGGAGCCGCCTTCGCCGAGGTCGTCGGCGCCACCGCGGTCGTCATCGGCCACGACATGCGCCCCTCGTCCCCCGGCCTGGCCCGGGCCTTCGCCCGCGGCGTCGCCGGTCGCGGCGCCGACGTCACCGAGATCGGCCTCTGCTCGACCGACCAGCTGTACTACGCCAGCGGCGCGCTCGACCTGCCGGGCGCGATGTTCACCGCCAGCCACAACCCGGCCCAGTACAACGGCATCAAGATGTGCCGCGCCGGCGCCGCCCCGGTCGGCCAGGACAGCGGCCTCGACGAGATCCGCGCCCTGGTCGAGGGCTGGCTCGCGGACGGCCGCCCGGCCCCCGCCGACCGCCCCGGCACCATCGACCAGCGTGACGTCCTCACCGACTACGCGGCCCACCTGCGCTCGCTGGTCGCCCTGGAGTCCATCCGGCCGCTGAGGGTCGTGGTCGACGCCGGCAACGGCATGGGCGGGCACACGGTGCCCACCGTCTTCGACGGGCTGCCGATCCAGCTGGACCCGATGTACTTCGAGCTGGACGGCACCTTCCCCAACCACGAGGCCAACCCGCTGGACCCGGCCAACATCGTCGACCTCCAGGCCCGGGTCCGGGAGACCGGCGCCGACGTCGGCCTCGCCTTCGACGGGGACGCCGACCGCTGCTTCGTGGTGGACGAGCGGGGCGAGCCCGTCTCACCGTCCGCGGTCACCGCGCTGGTCGCCGCCCGCGAGCTGGCCAAGGACCCGGGCGCCACCGTGATCCACAACCTGATCACCTCCTGGTCGGTCCCCGAGGTCGTCCGGGAGAACGGCGGCCAGCCGGTCCGCACCCGGGTGGGCCACTCGTTCATCAAGGCCGAGATGGCCCGCACCGGCGCCATCTTCGGTGGCGAGCACTCCGCGCACTACTACTTCCGGGACTTCTGGAACGCCGACACCGGCATGCTCGCCGCGCTCCACGTGCTGTCCGCCCTCGGCCACCAGGAGAAGCCGCTCTCCCAGCTGGTCGCGGCCTACGACCGGTACCCGGCCTCCGGCGAGATCAACAGCCGGGTGGCGGACCAGGCCGGCCGGGCCGCCGCCGTCCGGGCCGCCTACGCCGACCGGTCCGGCGTCACCCTGGACGAGCTGGACGGGCTGACGGTGACCGCCGACGACTGGTGGTTCAACCTCCGCGCCTCCAACACCGAGCCGCTGCTGCGGCTCAACATCGAGGCCAGGGACACCGCCACCGTGGACAAGATCCGCGACGAGGTACTCGCCATCGTCCGCGCCTGACCGCCGGCCGGCCCGCCCTCCGCCGGCGGCCGGGCTCCGGTGCCCGGCCGCCGGTCCTGCGGGTAGGGTTGATCGTCGCGTACCGCACACCGCCCACCCCGTCGGAGGAAGCCATGCCGCTCGTCGAAGACGCCCTGCTGGACATCCTCGCCTGCCCCGCCTGCCACGCCCCGCTGCGCGCCGACGAGGACGAGCGGGAGCTGGTCTGCACCGGCGACGCCTGCGCGCTGGCCTACCCGGTGCGCGACGGCATCCCCGTGCTGCTGGTGGACGAGGCCCGCAGGACCGGCTGAGCTGCCCGTCCGGGCGATCGGAGCCTGCCATGTTCGACGAAGCGCTGCTGGACGCGCCCGACCAACTGGTCCGCGCCGACCCGCGCGGCCTGTTGCGCACCGTCGCCGGCTCCGGGGCCCAGGTGCGGAGCGCGGCCCGGGGCGTCGCCGAGTCCCCGCTGGGCCAGCTCAGCCCCGAGGGCCAGCCGAGCACCGTGCTGCACGCCGGCCTCGGCCCCCAGGTCCCGCTGCTGGCCGACCTGTTCGAGGCGCTCGCCGGGGACACCCCGCGCACGGCGACCCTCCGGCCCGCCGGCCCGGTCGCCGACCCCGGCGCGCTCACCTGGGCGCTGCCCCGCTGGGTCGGCCCCCTCGACCTGCTGCTGGTCACCTGCCAGGACGGCACCGCACCCGGCCTCGCGCTGCTCGTCGAGGCGGCGCACCGGCGCGGCTGCGCGGTCGTCGCGGTCGCGCCCGAACGCTCCCCGCTCGCCGACGCGGTCCGCGCCCGCCGGGGGCTGCTGCTGCCGCTGACCGCGGCCCCGTTCCAGGAACCCACCGGGACCCCGGCCGCGCCCGGGCCCGGCTGGGCGCTGCTCGCCCCGCCGCTGCTGCTCGGCGACCGGCTCGGTCTCTTCGCCGCCTCGGACGCCACCCTCCAGACGCTGGCCGACCGGCTCGACCGGGTCGCCGAGCGCTGCGGGCCCGCGATCCGCACCCTGGACAACCCGGCCAAGTCACTCGCCGCCCAACTCGGCGCCACCCTCCCGCTGCTGTGGAGCGCCGGCCCGCGGGCCGGCGCGGTGGCCCGACACGCCCAGCGCACCCTGGTCGGCCTCGCCGGCCGGCCGGCGCTCAGCGCCGAGCTGCCGGCGGCGCTCGACGCGCACCGCCCGCTGCTCGCCGGCGACCTGGCCGCCGCGACCGACCCCGACGACTTCTTCCGGGACCGGGTGGACGAGCCCGCCCCGCTCCGCCCCCATGTGCTGCTGCTCCGCGACCCGCCGCCGCCCGGCGCCCCCGACGGGCTGCCGACCGCCGCCGACGCGGCCCGCGACCTCGCCTTCGAACGCGGGGTGGCGTTCGGTGAACTCCCCACGGAGGAGGGCGACCCGCTGGTCGCCACCGCGGAGCTGCTCGCCCTCACCGACTTCGCCGCCGTCTATCTGACGCTGGCCGCCGGCCACCGCGGCTGACCAGGAACCACCCCCCGCGCACAGGAAGACCCGCATGGACCGCCTCCAGAACACCATCCGGCCCTACGCCTGGGGCTCCACCACCGCACTCCCCGAGCTGCTGGGCACCGAGCCGACCGGCGAGCCGCAGGCCGAGCTGTGGATGGGCGCCCACCCGGGCGCGCCCTCCCGCCTCGACCGGGGCGCGGGCGCCGTCTCCCTGGCCGAGCTGATCGACGCGGACCCGGCCGGCGAGCTGGGCGAGCGGAGCGTCGCCGCCTTCGGGCCCCGACTGCCCTTCCTGCTCAAGCTGTTGGCCGCCGGCTCCCCGCTCTCGCTACAGGTCCACCCGAACCTCGACCAGGCGGCGGCCGGCTTCGCCGAGGAGGAGGCCAACGCCGTCCCGCTGGACGCCCCGCACCGCAACTACCGGGACACCAACCACAAGCCCGAGCTGATCTGCGCCCTCACCCCCTTCGACGGGCTCTGCGGCTTCCGGCCCGCCGCCGACTCGGCCGACCTGCTCGACGGGCTCGGTGTCGACCAGCTCAAGCCCTACGCCGACCTGCTCCGCGCCCGGCCCGAGTCGGACGCGCTGCGCGAGGTGTTCAGCGCGGTGCTGACCGCCGACCCCGAGGCGATGGCCGAGACCGTCGAGCAGGCCGCCACCGCCGCCGCCCGGCGGGCCGCCGAGGACCCCGAGGGTCGGTTCGCCGCGGACTACGCGGCCTACGTCGGGATCGCCCGGCACTACCCGGGCGACCCCGGGGTGATCGCCGCCATGCTGCTCAACTACGTGCGGCTGGCCCCCGGCGAGGCGCTCTACCTCGGCGCCGGCGTGCCGCACGCCTACCTCGACGGGCTCGGCGTCGAGATCATGGCCAACTCGGACAACGTGCTGCGCTGCGGCCTCACCCCCAAGCACGTGGACGTGGCCGAGCTGCTGCGGATCGTGCGCTTCGAGTCCGGCGGCCCCGGCGTGCTGCGGCCCGAGCCCACCGCCGACGGCGCCGAGGTGTACCCGACCCCGATCGACGAGTTCCAGCTCTCCCGCTACCTGCTGGCCGACGGCGCCGAGGCGCGGGCCCTGCCGGACGACCGGGCGCAGATCCTGCTGTGCACGGGCGGCCGGGTCGTGGTGCGCGCCGCCGACGGCGCGGAACTCGACCTCACCCCCGGCCGGTCGCTCTTCGTCCGGGCCGGCGAACACGTTCAACTCCTCGGTGACGGCGCCCTGTTCCGCGCCGCCGTCGCCGGCTGACCGGCCGTCGCCGTCGGAGGGCCGCGGCTGGCTGAGAAAGACCCCAGCCCGTAGTGCCGGGCGGGGCTGGGGTGTACATTCGGTGCGTTACCAGACGTCGTTGCTGATGGCAGTCGGGCGGCAGCGCCGAGTGAGGCACCGCTCAGCCCGGCCGAGGGGTAAGAAGGCCCTCCGACGGACCGTGGCGCAGCGGACGCCCGTGCCTCCTGACGGTGGCACTTCGAGGTCGCGCCCGTTGTCGCCCCCTGTCCGCCCACCGTCGTCTCCGTGAGGAGCAGCTGTCATGACAACGACCGCAACCCCCGCCCAGGACTTCAAGGTCGCCGACCTGTCGCTGGCCGAGTTCGGCCGCAAGGAGATCACCCTCGCCGAGCACGAGATGCCCGGCCTGATGGCGATCCGCGAGGAGTTCGCCGCGGCCCAGCCGCTCGCCGGCGCCCGGATCACCGGCTCGCTGCACATGACCGTGCAGACCGCGGTCCTGATCGAGACCCTGGTGGCGCTCGGCGCCGAGGTCCGCTGGGCCTCGTGCAACATCTTCTCCACCCAGGACCACGCCGCCGCCGCGATCGCCGCCGCCGGCATCCCGGTCTTCGCCTGGAAGGGCGAGACCCTGGAGGAGTACTGGTGGTGCACGGAGCGCGCGCTGAGCTGGCCGAACAGCCCGACCGGCGGCCCCAACATGATCCTGGACGACGGCGGTGACGCCACCGTGCTGCTGCACAAGGGTGTCGAGTACGAGAAGAGCGGCCAGGTGCCGGACGTCTCCACCGCGGAGAACGAGGAGCACGAGGTCATCCTCAAGCTGCTGACCCGCACCGTCGCCGAGTCGCCGCAGAAGTGGACCCAGGCCGCCTCCGAGATCAGGGGCGTCACCGAGGAGACCACCACCGGGGTGCACCGCCTCTACGAGATGTTCCGCGACGGGACCCTGCTCTTCCCGGCGATCAACGTCAACGACTCGGTGACCAAGTCCAAGTTCGACAACAAGTACGGGTGTCGCCACTCGCTGGTGGACGGCATCAACCGCGCCACCGACGTGCTGATCGGCGGCAAGGTCGCCGTGGTCTGTGGCTACGGGGACGTCGGCAAGGGCTGCGCCGAGTCGCTGCGCGGCCAGGGCGCCCGGGTGATCGTCACCGAGATCGACCCGATCTGCGCGCTCCAGGCCGCGATGGACGGCTACCAGGTGGCCCGGCTCGACGACGTCGTCGAGACGGCCGACATCTTCGTCACCGCGACGGGCAACCGCGACATCATCCTCGCCTCGCACATGGCGCGGATGAAGCACCAGGCGATCGTCGGCAACATCGGCCACTTCGACAACGAGATCGACATGGCGGGCCTGGCCGCGCTGCCCGGGGTGGTCAAGGACGAGGTCAAGCCCCAGGTGCACACCTGGTCCTTCCCCGACGGGCACAGCATCATCGTGCTGTCCGAGGGCCGCCTGCTGAACCTGGGCAACGCGACGGGGCACCCGTCCTTCGTGATGTCCAACAGCTTCGCGAACCAGACGATCGCGCAGATCGAGCTGTTCACCAAGCCGAGCGAGTACCCGACCGGGGTCTACGTGCTGCCCAAGCACCTCGACGAGAAGGTCGCCCGGCTGCACCTCAAGGCCCTCGGCGTCGAGCTGACCGAGCTGACCGAGGACCAGGCCGGGTACCTCGGCATCCCGGTCGAGGGCCCCTACAAGCCGGACCACTACCGGTACTGAGCACCGCGGCGCGCCGCCGGCCCCGACCACGGGGGCCGGCGGCCCCGCCGGAGCACCATGCCCCAAGGCCGATACCGCGTCAGCGACCCCGAGGACGGCACCCCGCTCGGCGAGGAGCGCTTCCAGTGCGCCCCCGGGCCGGCCGGCTGGCGCTACACCGGAACGCTGACCGGCCCGGACGGCGCCCAGCTCAGCTCCACCGACCTCACCCTGGACGCCATCGGCCGCCCGATCCGCGTCGAACTCCGCGCCGGCGGCTGGCAGTTCCGCGGCGCCGCGCTCGACGGCCTGACCTGGGTCCGGATGGCGGCCGACGGCAGTGCGGCCGACGAGGGCAACGCGCGGGCCAGCACCTTCAGCGGACCGTCCCCCGGCTTCCTCGTCGCCGTCGCCCGACTGCTCGGGCCCGGACGCGACCCGGCCGGCGACCGGCCGCGCACCGCCCAGCTCCAGCTGGTCACCGTCACCCCGCCGGCGCTGGGCCCCCGCACCCGCCTTGAGCGCTGGACCCACCTGGGCAGCGAGACCCACCCCACCGACCTCAGACCGCTGGTGGTGGACGCCTACGAGGTCACCGACCTGGAGACCGGGGAGCGCCGGCAGGTCCATCTCGCCGGCGACGTGGTGCTCGCCGCCCCCGGCGTGGAGCTGCTGGCCCTGGACTCGCCGCCCTCGACGTTCGACCCGCGCGACCCCGCCGGAGGGCCGGGCCCGACCTAGAACGGCGGGACGAAGCCGGTCCGCCGCTCCGGCGGCGCCTCACCCGGGCCGGCCGACGCCGGCCGCTCGCCGGCCCCGGGTATCTCACGCGCCCCGGACGTCCCGCGTGGCCCGCCCGGCTCATCCACCGGAGGCTCCACCGATGCCCCGACGATCGGCTGGAACCCGCCGGCGGCCGGCACCCCGGCCCAGCCCTCGCCCGCGACCGGCAGCAGCCGTGCCGACTCCCGACGCTGCCGCTCGGCCGCGACCGCGGCCAGGTACGCCACCGGGGAGACCCCGGCCGGGGCCGGCTCGCCGACCCTGGCCACCAGGTCGTCGGCCAACCGGACCGCCAGCGACCAGGCGACCCCCGGATCCAGTCGGGCCTCCCGGCCGAGGAAGCGCCGCACCGTCAGCCACAGCTCGTCCGGCACCTGGGAGAGGTCCAACTCGGTGAACCGGCCGGCCAGCTCCGCCGGCGCGACCGGCGCGGCCCGCCGCCCCCGCTCGCCGGGCAGCCGCTCGCGGACCACCAGCGTCCCGGCGAACACGTCCCCCAGCCGCCGCCCGCGCGCCGAGACCAGGGACGCCACGCAGGCCACCGAACCCGCCGTCATCAGCAACTCGACGAAACCCACCGCGCCCCGCACCAGCGCGTGCCGGAAGCGGATCGGCCCCCCGTCCTCCCGGACCACGCGGAGCCCGCAGAGCAGCTTGCCCAGGGAACGCCCGTGGCTCAGCGTCTCCACCAGGATCGGGCCCCCGATCACCACCAGCAGGAGCAGCGCCACCCGCACCGCCATGGCCGCCGCCGAGCCCAGCGGCAGCACCGCGCTCAGCACCACGACGGAGAGCAGCAGGTAGAGGCCGATCACCACGACCAGATCCACCGCGACGGCCAGCGCCCGGCTCGGCAGCCGCGCCGGCTGCAGCCCCAGGACCACCGCGTCCCCCGTGACCAGCTGACCACTCATCCGACCGTCCCCCTCTCGGACAGCAGACCGATTCCGCCGGACGTTTCCCGACTTCCGCTGGACAGTCTGACACCGGGGTCTGACAAGCTGCCTCCTATGGACCTCGACGTGTTCGTCGCCGCGCACCGGGCGGAGTGGGAGCGGCTGGACGCCCTGCTCCGCCGGCGCCGCGGCCGGTTGACCGGAGCCGAGGCGGACGAGCTGGTCCAGCTCTACCAACGGGTGGCGACTCAGCTCTCCCAGCTCCAGTCGGCCGCCCCCGACCCGGCGCTCACCAACCGGCTCACCACCCTGGTGGCCCGCGCGCGCAGCGCCGTGGTGGGCACCCGCCGGGCGACCTGGCGTGACGCGGTCCTCTTCTTCACGGTCCGCTTCCCCGCCGCCTGCTACCGCACCCGGCACTGGTGGGTGCCCACGGCGCTGCTCTTCACCGGACTGGTGGCCGCGCTCGGCTGGTGGATCGCCGACAGCCCCGAGGTCCGGGCCAACATCGCCGCCCCGGAGGAGCTGCGGGAGATGACCCGGCCCGGCGGCGCGTACGAGTCGTACTACTCCAGCAGTCCGGCCGCGGCCTTCTCCGCCCAGGTGTGGACCAACAACGCCCAGGTCGCCGGCCTGTCTCTGGCCTTCGGGGCACTGCTCGGGCTCCCGGTGCTCTGGGTACTGGTCCAGAACGCGGTCAACGTGGCGACCGGGGTGGGGCTGATGGCCTCGGCCGACCGGCTCGACGTCTTCCTGGGGTTGATCCTGCCGCACGGGCTGCTGGAGCTGACCGCCGTCTTCGTCGCCGCCGGGGTCGGGCTCCGGCTCGGTTGGACGGTCATCGACCCTGGGCCGCGGACGCGGGCGAGCGCGCTGGCCCAGGAGGGGCGGGCCGCGCTCGGGATGGCCGTCGGGCTGGCGGTGGTGCTGCTGGTCTCCGGCGCGATCGAGGGCTTCGTGACCCCCTCGGGACTGCCCACCTGGGCCCGGATCGCCATCGGGGTCGCCGCCGAAGTCGCCTTTCTGGCCTATGTCTTCGTGCTGGGCCGCCGGGCGGTCACGGCCGGTGAGACCGGCGACATGGCAAGCGCGGACCGCCCGGTCGAGGCGCCCGTCGCGGCCTGAGCCGACCGAACTTGACGTTGGTGCAACAGCGGCGTAATGTTCTCCGAGCTGCCATCGAGACGCCGGTCTACGGCTGACACGGGGCAGCATCTCGCCACCTCGCGTGGCACCCACTTCGCTAGATCCTGATTCCCGTTGAGGGTTTCCTCGGCATGTCCGAGGTGTGCCTGAAATGGGGGCCCGGAGCCCGGATTTGGAAATCGGGCGGGGATGGATCTAAAGTAGTGGACACACCG
>NZ_JAVREO010000033.1:0-30387 GCF_031845445.1 Streptomyces chisholmiae
TCGGCCACACCACCACCCACACCTGGGACCGCTACGACCACACCCTCACCACCACCAACCCCCTCGGCCACACCACCCACTACACCTACAACCAACACGGCGACCTCACCACCATCACCCGCCCAGATGGCTCTCAGCGCAGCGCCGAGTACGACGACATGGGCAGCGTGGTGACACTGCGCGAGGCGGATGGCGGATTGTGGCAACAGACCTACGATGCCGCTGGGAACCGCGAGACGCTTACCGATCCGGCGGGCAACGTCACACGATTCGATATCGACAACCGTGGCGCCGTGACAGGCGTGACGGACGCGCTGGGGCGGTCAAGGCGATACGTCTGCGACGCTACCGGGCTACCAGTATCTGTGACCGGCCCGATGGGAGAACGAACAGAGGCTGTGCGTGACAGCTTCGGACGCGTCACCATGCTGCGCGATCCACTGGGCGCGACAACATACTTCGAGTACACGATGGAAGGTCGCCCCCTGTCCCAGACCAACCCGTCGGGAGAGACACTGAGCTGGAGATGGGATGCGGAGGGGAACTGCCTAAGCTACCGGGATGAGAGCGGAGCAACCACACATTATGGCTACGGCGTCTTCGACCAACTCACCGAACAGGTCGCCCCCGACGGCGCCCGACACCAGTTCGTTCGTGATACCGAACTGCGGCTGGTGGCCGTCATCGCGCCGAACAAGCGCCAGTGGGAATACTCGTGGGACGCCGCTAACCGCCTTGTCGGTGAATCGGACTTCGACGGCCGCAGCATCCAATATCGCTTCGACGAGGGCAATCGGCTGGTCGAACGTACCAATGCGCTCGGCCAGAGTGTCACTTATGCCCGAGACCCGCTTGGGAACGTCACCGCCAAGGAAACGGCCACCGGAGTCACTACCTTCTCCTACGACGCACTCGGTCAACTACTGCACGCCGCCGGCCCGGATGCCACGCTCGAGATCCAACGGGATGCGCTCGGACGACGACTGACGGAGTCGATCAACGGCCGCGTACTCGCATTCGCCTATGACGTAGTTGGCCAACCTCTGACGCGGACCACCCCTGCGGGCCGCACCAGTCGATGGACTTACGACGCTTCCGGCCGACCTGTCCGGTTGGTCTCCGCTGGAAACACCCTCGAATTCGAGCATGACGCGATGGGACGCGAGACGCAGCGCCGTTTCGCCGATTCCTTCCAGATTGCTCAGCGATGGGACGGCCAAGGCCGCCTGACGCGTCAGTCTTTCGTGCAGCCGGACACCAACACGAGTACTCGCAGCTTTTCCTACCGTGCCGACCACGCACTCACGAGTGTGGAGGACTCGCATGAGGGCACCACACACTTCCATCTCGACGTGCTCGGACGTCCTCTCACCGTCCGTGCTCCGGGCATGCTCCAGGAAGAGTACGCGTACGACTCACTTGGAAACCAGACCGACGCCACGTGGCAGGGACAGTCCTCCCACCAGGGGCATCGCCAGTACAACGGCACGAAGATCACTCGTGCTGGCCGCACTCGGTACGAGTACGACGCGGCTGGCCGTATCGTCACACGTAGGACGGCGCTCCTGTCGGGAGGAGCAAATGTCTGGCACTACCAGTGGGACGCCGAGGACCGGCTCGTCGAAACCACCACTCCGAGCGGGGAGCGCTGGTGCTACCGATACGACCCACTCGGCCGCCGCATGGCCAAACTGCGATGCATCGGCGATGACCTTGTCGAGGAGACCACCTTCACCTGGTCTGACCACACTCTCGTCGAGCAGAACACCGCCATGGCTGACGAAGCCGACGCGAACACCTTCGCCATCACCTGGGACTACGACGGGCTACACCCCCTGACCCAGGTGGAGGGATGCACTCATCAGGAAATCGACAGCAGATTCTTCGGGATGGTTACCGACCTGGTCGGCACCCCCACAGAACTGGTGGACGAGCGCGGGGCTATCGTATGGCGCGGACGTACCTCGCTCTGGGGGGCGCAGCGGGATCACGAAGAGGAAGGCACAGCCACAACACCGCTACGCTTTCCCGGACAGTACTCAGATCCGGAGACCGGGTGGAACTACAACCTCCATCGCCACTATGATCCCGCAACCGGGCGCTATACCTCGCCCGACCCTCTCGGTCTGCTACCGGGGCCGAACCACTACGGCTACGTACCCAATCCTCGCACCTGGGCAGATCCGCTGGGGTTGTCCGCACATCCGGCGCAACCCAGCTTCGTGGCGGACCAGCACGGCACGGTTATCCCAACCGACAGAGCCAGGTTCGAGCAAGGGCTCCAGGATGCGGTGAACTCAGGGGAACCGGGGTTCGGTACGTTCCCAACCCGTTCTGCGGGACAGGGCTACACGCTGCCCAGTGGTGAGAGCATCCGCATCATGGAGCCATCGGGCAGTGCACCGCTGAGGGCCAGCTTCGAAAGCGCCAACGGCCAACCGGTAAGCCCCTTCACCGGGCGGCAACCTCAGGCGCCACGAGGGACCCGTGGCGCGGCAGCCCGACAGTACATTCGCGAACGCACCCATGTGGAGCTATCATGACGAGCGCCATTGCAGAAATCTCCAGCCACCTCCCGCTTTCGGTGGAAAGTGCGCGACAGGAGTCGGAGTTTCTTTATCTGGGTGGCCCTAACTGGCGGCTTCGAATCTCGGGAGCCTGGCGTCTCATGCGTGGTACCCACATTCTGACCTCCCGAGATTCCGAGGCTTCCGGCGAGACGTCCGGGGCGATCGGGTCGCTCGTCGGCACCTGCGTCGTGGAGTGTCGAGCACAGTCGGCGTTCCATGACATCGATATCGCCCTCGTTCTGGACGACGGAAGCGTGCTGGAGACCTTCAGCGACTACCTCTACGACACATGGTTGCTCACCCTGGGAAACCTGGCCATTGAGGGGCCTCTGCAGAGGTGAGTCAGTGGCATCGCGCACCTGACATGCCCGTAGTTTCCGTCGGTTGGTCAAAGACCCCCCATGTGCTCGCGGGGGAACACCGCGGTGTGCCGTGGTGCGCCTCCTGGCAGGACGGTCGGCCCGGGGTGATGGTCACCGTGGACGGCGGTGGTGCCTCGGCGTCGGGCCGGGTGCTCCGGGTCAACCTGATCACGCGATACGCCCGTCTGGTCGACGTACGGAACCCGCCGCACAGGCGCCGAGGTCCGGCTATCGGGCCTTCGCGCCTCCGCGGTGCGGCGAGGGAACCGGCCGCTGGCCGCGAGCGGGCGTGGCCGCGGGACGAGCGGCAGGAGCGGGGGCTGGCGCGGGTCAGCCGGTGGTGGCGGTGGTGTGGAGGGCGTGGAGGAGGGTGCGCAGGGGCGGTTGGTCGGGGGTGGGGTCGCGGACGGCGGCGGAGATGGTGCGGATCGGTTCGGGGTTGTGGACGGGGCGGATGACCACGCCGGGGTGGGGGGTGCGCAGGCCGAGGCGGGGCATCAGGCCGATGCCGAGGCCGGCCGCGACGAAGCCCTGGGCCGTGGCGTAGTCCTCGCTCTGGACCACGAAGTCGGGGCTGAAGCCGGCGGCGGCGCAGGAGTCGATGACCGGTTGCAGGCAGGGGCCCGGTGGTTCGCTGCCGACCCACGGTTCGGTGGCCAGCGCGCCCAGTTCGACCCGCTCCGTCTCGGCGAGCGGATGGCCGGCGGGCAGCACCGCCGCGTACGGGTCGTCGAGCAGGTGGACGAGGCGAACGCCCGGGTCGGGCGGCCGGGTCGGCGGGTGCACCAGCACGGCCAGGTGGGCCTGGCCCCGGCGGATCTCCCGCAGCGGGTCGGCCGGGTCGGCGAGTTGGAGGTCGGCGCGGACGCCGGGGTGGGCGGCGCGGAGCCGGGCCAGCGCGGGGGCCACCAGGGTGGCGCCCGCCGTGGCGAAGTAGCGGACGGCCAGCTGGCCGGTGCGGCCGGCCGTCAGGTCGGCCAGGGTGGGCAGGAGGCGGGAGCGCCAACCGTCGCTGAGCATCCCGCGGATGAGCTGTTGGGCGGGGTCGTCGGGGGCGAACCCGTCGTGGGTCAGGAAGAGGCGGGTGCCGGTGCCTTCCGGGGTCAGCCGCCAGGTGACGGTGGAGTCGAGGCCGTCGGCGCGCCAGCTGATCCGCAGCCGGCTCGGGGCCTCGAAGTCCAGCACCCGGCAGTGGATCACGCCGTCGATGCGCTGGCGCACGCCGGGCCTGGGGCGCCGCTGACCCTGGACGGCCCCGAGGGCCGGCACGCGGTGGCGGTGCGTCGGCGCGTGTCGGCGAGGAGCTGGTGCTCAGCGACGGCGCCGGTCGGACCGCGACTGCCCGTGGGTGGGGTGTTGGCGAAGCAGGACGTTGAAGTCGGTGACGATCGGCCAGTCCGCGTGGGACTTCGCCCGGTCCCGCCGCGTGGCCCGCTCGCCACACTCCGCACACCCCTCGACGGGCTCTGGCCCGGACCGCACCCGACTCAACGGATCGACGGGCAACGGCCCGTCCGGCACGGCCATCCGGGGGTCGAGGTAGTCGGCACAGGAAGAGAACATGGGGTTCCTCCTCTCGTGATTCCGGTGGGGCACGGCGCGCCCGTCGGGTTGGACCTGCCCGGTGCCGACCCGCTGGGCGGGCGCTCTGGAAGGGGCAGGGGCTTTCGGTGGCCCGGAGAGGCGGGCCGGGTTCACGCGTGGGGCGTTTGTTCGTCCGCCCCGTCGGCAGGGCGGACGAACAGCAGGTCACCCGCCGGGAAGCGGGCCAGACTGCCTCCTTCCCGGGTGACGATGACGGCCACCCCACCCACCGGACCGTGGTCGGTGCGCGCCACGGCGACGGTCCGCCACTGTCCGGCGTAGCCGACGCTCCGGCTACGACGCGCGCGGCCGGCGCGTCCGCCGCGTCACCCCGTCGGGTCACGAGAGCCGGTGGGAGTACGACGACCGCGACCAGCCCACGGCGGTCGAGAGCGCCGGCCGCGCGTCACCTTCTCCTACGACGACAACGGGCGTGAGGTCCAACGCGGCGTCGGTGACGTCCGGTTGGACCAGACCTGGAACGACGCCGTACTGCTGGCCGAGCAGACCGAGGCCACCGCCGAGGGCGACGTCCGGCGTACCGTCTGGGACTGGGAACAGGGCCGGTTCACGCCCGTCACCCAGATCGAGAGCACCGCCGTCCGGGACCGGCCCCAGGAGTGGATCGACGAACGCTTCTACGGCATCGTCGCCGACCTGGTCGGCACGCCCACCGAACTCGTCGACGAGGCGGGTGAGATCGCCTGGCACCAGCAGGCCACCGTCTGGGGCGCGCCACGGACGGAATCCGACGGGCAACGTGCCTACTGCCCACTCCGCTTCCCCGGGCAGTACGCTGACCCCGAATCCGGTCTGCACTACAACTACCAACGCCACTACGACCCGGACACCGGCCAGTACGCCACCCTCGACCCCCTCGGCCTGGCCCCAGGACCCAACCCCCGGGCCTATGTCAGCAATCCCCACACCGCGGTCGACCCCTTCGGCCTCGCCCCGGACTGCGAACGCGCCCTCGCGGCGGCTCGCCAACGCGCCAAGGCCGAACAACAGGCACCAACGGGCGGAAGCAAGAAGACCCGCCCCACCAGCTCCGCCGGCCTTGTCGTCACGGACGCCGCAGGCAACCAGCACGTCTTCACCGGCGCCAGCATCAAGGGCGGCGGCGACCACAACCTCCACCCGGACGTCCAGGCGGCGTACGACCGGGTGCCGACGGAGGTTCGTCAGGCACTCCAGGGCAACCAGCACGGTCGCTGCGGTGAGGCTGAAGCGCTCACCAATGCGCTCAACGCGGGAGTTGACCCCAGAGGTGGAACAATGGCCGCGGTGGAAATCCGGGCAAGTGGGAATGCCAGACACGGAGATCCAAAAGTGATCTGTCCGTCGTGCGCTCACGTACTTGGGCAGTTCAACATCACGGGAGTTACCTGATCATGGAAGACGCGACTGAGCGCTGGTCGGCCGAAACCGATCGTGTATTGAGAGAAGCAGGTTGGAGCCCGCATCGTCGAGTGTCCACAGAGGAATGGGAGCGCATCCTCAAGGAAAGCGACGGGTTCGAGGCGCATGAGAAGGCGCGGGCCTTTCTCGCGGAGTTCGGCGGGCTCGAATTCGAATTGTCGGGAAAGGGGGTCGCTGTGGAGCGCATGCCCTTCTCGCTCAACCCGCTGGAGGGGCAGTGGGAGGCTGATATCTACGAGGACATGAGCGAGGAGACGGGGACCAGCCTGTACCCGATCGGGGAGATGGCCCGTCGGCACCTGTTTCTTGGCATGGCGGAGGACGGCTCGGTCTATCGAGGGCGCGATGCGGTTGATTTTTTTGCCGACAGCGGTGATCAAGCCCTCGATAAACTCATCAGTGGATATCGGTGACTGGTCCAGGTGTTGAGAATCTGTTGTCCGGCGGACCTTGGCCCGCCTGGGATCGGCAGAGCAAAACCGTCGATACGGTGGGACCGGGCCCTGGAGAAGCTGGTGGAAGGCGTCCGCTGAGGGGTTCTACGGTGGTCGGCATGACCGAACTCGCCGTCGTGGTGGACGAGGTACGTGTCCTGGTGCGGATGAACCGCACGTCCTGTGGGCCGTTCGCGCACGTGCTGCTGCGGTTCGAACCGCCCGGGCCTGACGGGGGGTTGGAGCTGCTCAGCGTGGTGCCGGAGGAGCGGCTGCCCGGGGAGTTCCTGCCGGCGTTGCGGGAGGGGCTGCTGGCGGGGCTCGACGGGGTGGCGGCCGGGGTGCTGGTCACCGACGGGACCTACCACGAGGTGGACTCCAGCGAGTTCGGCTACCGGATCGCCGGCCGGGAGGCGGGGCTGGCCGCGCTGATCGGTGCGGGGTTGGTGCCCCGCACCGAGGCGCGGAGGCTGCGCTGGACGACCTGGCCCGGGGCCCCGCGCCGGCGCTGACGTCGGGGTCAGGGATCGCCGGCCGGTCGCCGTGCGAGGAGGTCGGCCAGGGCGGGCAGGACGCGGGAGCGCCAACCGCCGCCAAGCATCCCGCGGATGAGCTGTTGGGCGGGGTCGTCGGGGGCGAACCCGTCGTGGGTCAGGAAGAGGCGGGTGCCGGTGCCCTCGGGGGTCAGCCGCCAGGTGACGGTGGAGTCGAGGCCGTCGGCGCGCCAGCTGATCCGCAGCCGGCTCGGGGCCTCGAAGTCCAGCACCCGGCAGTGGATCACGCCGTCGAACCGGCCGCCCGGGTCCGGCGCGGTGGTGAAGGTGAACGGGTGGCCCTCGGCCAGGCGGAACGTGGTGGGCATCAGCCAGCGGGCGAGCAGCTCGGGTTCGGTCAGGGCCCGCCAGACCCGCTCGGGCGGGTGCGGCAGGAACTGGTCGACCTCGATCAGCCGTGGGTTGTCATCGGTCACGCGCGTCGCCCTCCTCACCCGGGGCACCGTCGTCGAGGTCCTCGGCCAGCAGGGCGTCGAGCGCGCCGAGTCGCTGCCGCCAGAACTGTTCGTAGGGAGTGAGCCAGGCGGCGACCTCGCGCAGCGGCTCGGGGCGGAGCGCGTAGTGCCGTTCGCGGCCGTGCCGGGTCTCGGTGAGCAGGCCGCAGGCCAGCAGCACCTTGAGGTGTTCCGAGACGCTGGGCCGCCGCATCGCGAACTCGGCGGCGATCACGTGCACCGGCTGGGCGCCCCGTTCCCGCAGCAGGGTGAGCACCGCGCGCCGGACGGGGCTGGCCAGGGCGGCGAAGACGGCGTCCTGCCGGACCGGCGGGTCGGTCGTGGGCGACGCCATCACGCCCCCCGCGGCGGCGGGCCGGCGAGCACGAGGCCGTTGCCGTCCGGGTCCGTCAGCGTGCCGAAGCGGCCCCAGGGCGCGTCGTCCGGCCCCTCGACGGGGACGCCGGCGGCGCGCAGCCGGTCGATCTCCGCGTCCACGTCCTCGGTCTGGAGGACCAGGCCGCGGAGGCTGCCGGGCGGCATGGTCGGGAACCAGGTGACCAGGGTGATCCCGGTCTCGGCGCCCGCGGGGGCGACCTCGACCCACCGTTGGTCGGGGCCCATCGGGTTGTCCCGGACCAGCTCCAGGCCGAGCACGTCGACGTAGAAGTCGCGGGCCCGGTCCTGGTCGCTGACCGGCAGGGAGACGAGTTGGGTCCTGGCGATGGTCATGCCGCCATCCTGCCACATGGGTAGGGAGATTCCTACCGGTTGCTGCTCGGGGGCGACGGGCCGGCTCAGAGCGGGTGTGAGACGTCGTCCGCGCCGGGGTCGGGGACGTCGGGATTGCCACGCAGGTTGATGACGGCCAGCACCAGGCCGCCCCACACCACCAGCATGGCGACGATCATCATCACGATGGCCGAGGCGGACATCAGTCGTTCCTCTCGACGGAGTGGTCGACGGAGTGGTCGACGGAGTGGGCGGAGTCGACGGTGGTTTCGCGGCCGGCGGGTCGGCGCCGGGAGAGCAGCGTCAGCAGGAGGCCGGCCAGCAGCGCCCCGCCGGCCACCCCCCAGCCGCCCCAGAGCAGGAACGTCGTCGAGTAGCCCTCGTAGTTCTCGTCCAACTCGTGGCGCAGGCTGTCGACCATCATCCAGGTCAGCACCACCGGGGTGAGCACGCCGAGGCAGATCCGCCACCACACGCCGAGTCCGATCGACGAGGTGGCATCCGCGTTCCGTTGCAGCGCGGGCAGTTTCCGCAGGCCCCAGCTGACGGTGATCAGCAGCACCAGGCCGGCCAGCGCGATCCCGTACTGGTTGATGAAGTGGTCGGCCACGTCCAGCAGGTAGAGGCCGCTGTCGTTGGCGAACAGCAGCAGCGAGACCACCGTCACCGCGCCGCCGACGCCCAGCACGGCGCCGGTGCGGCCGAGGCCGGTCCGGTCCTGCACGGCGGCGATGATCACCTGGACGATGCTGATCAGCGAGGTGAAACCGGCGATCGCCAGTGAGAGGAAGAAGAGCACACCGAAGAAGGCGCCCATCGGCATCTCGGAGATGATCTGCGGGAACGCGACGAAGGCCAGCCCGACCCCGCTGGAGCTGACGTCCGCCACCCCGACGCCGGCGGCCTGTGCCATGAAGCCCAGGGTGGCGAAGACCGCGACGCCCGCCAGGATCTCGAAGGAGCTGTTGGCGAACGCGGCCACCATCGCCGAGCCGGAGAGGTCGGACTTGCGGTGCAGGTAGGAGGCGTAGGTGATCATGATGCCGAAGCCCACCGACAGCGAGAAGAAGATCTGCCCGTAGGCCGCCACCCAGACGCTGCCGTCCGCCAGCGCGCCCCAGTCGGGGGTGAAGAGCGCGTCCAGGCCGAGCGCGGCGCCGTCCAGGGTGAGCGCCCGGGCCACCAGCACCAGGAAGAAGCCGACCAGCAGCGGGATGGTCACGATGTTGGCCCGCTCGATGCCGCGCCGGATGCCCAGCAGCAGCACACCCAGGGTCAGTACCCAGATCAGCAGCAGCGGCCAGGCCACGCCGGGCACGAACGTCGAGATCTCGCCCGGCGTCTCGTTGAGCTGGAGGAACTCCTGGTTGAGGAAGCCCTCCGGGTCGTCGCCCCAGGCCTGGTCGAAGGAGAAGCCGACGTAGCGGAGCGCCCAGGCGAGGATCGCCGCGTAGTAGGTGGCGACCACGAAGCAGATCGCCACTTGCCACCAGCCGATGGCCTCCGCCGGCCGGGCCAGCTTGCGCAGTGCGCCCGGCGGCGAGGAGCGGTACTTCCGCCCGATCGTGTACTCCAGGATCAGCAGCGGGATGCCCGCCGTCAGCAGCGCCGCCAGGTAGGGGATCAGGAACGCGCCCCCGCCGTGCTCGTAGGTCACGGCGGGGAAGCGCCAGATGTTGCCCAGCCCGATGGCCGATCCGATGGCGGCCATCAGGAAACCCAGACGGCTGCCCCACTGTTCACGCTGCGGCTGTTCGGTCATGGTTTCCACGTTCCTCGGAGGTCTGCTCGGTGGTCGCGGCTCGGCCGGGAACGTGGGCGCGCGGCCGGCCGAGCGGCCTCGCCGTGCGTGCCGGGGGGTGCTGTGGGGGCGCCGCCCGGGCGGTTCCCGGTCCTGTGGTGGGGGCGACTCGCACCCCGGTGCTCCGGTCGCCGCCGGGGAACGCCAAGCGGCTCAGAGAGCGGCGGCACCGAGCTGCTCCGCGTCGGAACCCGACGACCCGGGGCACGCTACCAGCCGGTCACTTGCGGGACCAGGGTAGTGCGTACCGGACCGTATCGCGTCAACTCGGGCGCGGCGTGCCGGAGTCGCCTCGGGCGCGGCGCGGCGCGCGCCGGGTCGCCGGTCGCTCGGCGCCGGGTCCGGTCGTTTCGCGCCGGGGGTGACCCCGCGCGCCGCGGTCGGTTCCTCGCGCCGGGCTCGTCACCGCGTGCCGGGTGCCTCCGGGGCGCCCGCCGGGCCGAGGACGGTGTCGGCGAACTCGGCCAGCCGGGCCCGCAGCTGCTCGCGCCCCAGCCGTTCCCGGTCGGTGAGGTGGCTGACGAGGTCGGCCCGGGTGGCGGCGAGCAGCGCGTGCGCGGTGAAGGCGGGGTCCCCGGGGGCGGGGATTCGGGCCAGCGTGTCGCGGAGTAGGTCGTGCCAGTGGTCGTAGTGCTCGGTTCGGTAGGGGCTGTCGCTGCCGGCCTCCTCCAGCGCCAGCGTCAGGTGGCGGTTGTCGAGCTTGAAGCAGAGGGTCGCGTCCAGCAGGGCGAGCACCCGCCGCCGGGGTGGCGTGGTGGGGCCCAGGGGCGGCGGGCCGGTCCGGATGGCGGCCGAGAGCGGGGCGAGTCGGCTCGCGTGCAGCGCCCTGATCAGCCCGGTCCGGTCGCCGAAGGCGCGGAACAGGGTGCCCTTGCCGACGCCGGCCGCGGCGGCGACATCGGCCATGGTCACCGTCTCGGGGCGGGGGCTGCCGGCGAAGAGGGTGTCGGCGGCGGCGAGCACGGCGGCCCGGTTGCGGGCCGCGTCCCTGCGGGGCCTGCGTGGTGGCTGGTGCTCGGGTGGCTGCTCGCCGACCTGGTCCGGGCGGTGCTCGCCGTCCTGGCCGGAGTCGGGCGTGCGGTTCTCGTCGGGGCTCTGGTCGGGGCTCTGGTCGGGGTTCGGCCTGGACACTGCGACTCCTCCTTGCGAAGCGGACCCCGGGTCCGTATCGTGAAGCGGACCCCAGGTCCGGATTCTATGGGACGGAGCACCCACGCCTCATGCCCTCACCTCGCCAGGCGCCGCCACGGCCGACGACCCCCGGCACCGCCCTCGTGGTCGGCGCGAGCGGCACCACCGGCCGCCGTGTCGTCCCGCCGCTGCTCGCCGCCGGCCTCCGGGTCAGGGCGGCCAGCCGGCGCGCCACCCCCGTGCCGGGGGCCGAGCCGGTCCCGTTCGACTGGCACCGGCAGGACACCCACGAGCCGGCCCTCGCCGGCGTGGACCGCCTCTACCTGGTGCCGCCGCCGGGTGACCCCGACCCGGCCGCGGTGATGCTCCCCTTCCTGACCCGGGCCCGGGCGGCTGGCGTCGCCCGGGTGGCGCTGCTCAGCTCGTCGGCCATCCCGGCGGACGGCCCGGCGGTGGGCGTCGTGCACCGGGCGCTGCCCGGCCTCTTCGACGAGTGGGCGGTGCTGCGGCCCTCCTGGTTCATGCAGAACTTCACCGGGGAGCACGCCCACGCCCGTTCCGCCCGCGACGAGGGCGCCCTGCTGACCGCCACCGGTTCGGGCCGGGTCGGGTTCGTCGACGCCGACGACATCGCGGCGGTGGCCGCGGAGGCGCTGTCCGCGACCCGGGCGCCCAACACGGACCTGGTCCTCACCGGGCCCGAGGCGCTCGGCTACGACGACGTCGCCGCGATCCTCACCGAGGTGACCGGCCGGCCCGTGGTCCACCGCCGGCTGACCGTCGAGCAGCTGGCCGCCCGGCTGGCGCCGCAGCTCGGGGCGGAGTTCGGCGCGCTGCTGGCCGGGCTCGACGAGGCCATCGCCGCCGGGGCGGAGGACCGGGTCACCGACACCGTCCAGCGGCTCACCGGCCGGCCGCCCCGCGACTTCCGCACCGTCGCGGCACGGGAACTGGCGGCCGCCGGCTGACCGACCACCGTCCGTCGGGCCGTCGGTCCGCCGGCCGTCCGCCGCGCGCCAACGGTCGGCCGGTCGGCGGGGGTTCGGTGGCCGGGGGAGGAGGGGCCAGGCGGTACCATCCTTCGGTCACCGCTGAGCGCCAAGGCCGAGGAGGACCCCGGGGGATGGCCGGAGAACCGCAGGCTGACTGCCTGTTCTGCAAGATCGTGGCCGGCGACGTGCCGGCGACGGTGGTCAGGGAGACCGCGACCACCCTCGCGTTCCGGGACATAAGCCCGCAGGCCCCCTGCCACGTGCTGGTGATCCCGCGCGGGCACTACCGGGACGCCGCCGCGCTCGCCGAGGCGGCCCCCGAGGTGGCCGCCGACGTGCTGCGCGAGGCGGGCGCCGTGGCCGAGCAGGAGAAGGTCGTCGACAGCGGCTACCGGATCATCCTCAACACCGGCGCCGGCGCCGGCCAGACGGTTTTCCACGCGCACGCCCACGTGCTGGGCGGGCGCGGGCTGAACTGGCCGCCCGGCTGACCGGGGCGGCACGATGTCCGCCCGCGAGCTGGTGGTGCTCGGCACCGCCAGCCAGGTGCCGACCCGACGGCGCAACCACAACGGCTACCTGCTGCGCTGGGACGGGGAGGGCATCCTCTTCGACCCGGGCGAGGGTACCCAGCGACAGCTGACCCTGGCCGGCGTCAGCGCGCACTCGCTCACCCGGATCTGCGTCTCGCACTTCCACGGCGACCACGCGCTCGGCCTGGCCGGGGTGATCCAACGGATCAACCTGGACCGGGTGCCGCACCCGGTGCCGGTGCACTACCCGGCCAGCGGCCAGCGGTACTTCGACGCGCTGCGCTACGCCACCGCCTACCACGAGACCGCGGAACTGCGGCCGGCCCCGGTCGCCGAGGACGGTGTGCTGGCGCGGACCGACGCGTTCGAGCTGAGCGCGGCGCGGCTCTCCCACCCGGTGGAGTCCTTCGGCTACCGCCTGGTGGAGCCGACCGGCCGCCGGATGCTGCCCGACCGGCTGGCGGCGCTCGGCGTCACCGGCGCCGACATCGGCCAGCTGCGCCGGACCGGCCGGCTGCGCGGCGTCACCCTGGCCGAGGTCAGCGAGGAACGCCCCGGGCAGCGCTTCGCCTTCGTGATGGACACCAGGCTCTGCGACGCCGTCTACGAACTGGCCGCGGGCTGCGACCTGTTGGTGATCGAGTCCACGTTCATGGCGGCGGACGCGGGACTGGCCGACGAGTACGGGCACCTGACCGCCGAGCAGGCGGCCCGGGTCGCCGCCGAGTCCGGGGTGCGCCACCTGGTGCTGACCCACTTCTCGCAGCGCTACCGCGACCCGGCGGGCTTCGCCGAGGAGGCCAGGGCGGCCGGCTTCACCGGCACCCTGACCGTCGCCGAGGACCTGACACGGGTACCGGTCCCCACCAGGGCCGACCCTCGGTAGGCCGGGCCGGCGGCCCTGCCGCCGGTCGCCCAGGCGTGGCGTCGCCCGCGCCGTCGGGTGAGCGCGCCCGGCCTGGGCGCAGAGGGCCCCGGCTCGCGCCCCGCCCCGCCACCGCACGCCGGCGTGCGGGAACCCTTCGCCCGCCTCACCGCGCCACCGTCCGCCGCCCCGCCACCGTCCCCCAACAGGCGCGCGCGTGCGCGCGGCCCCCGGCGGCCGCCGTTCCGGTCCCGCGCCCAGTTCAGCGCCCGGTCACGCACCCCGTCCCGCACCCGGCCAGCCGGCCCTGGTCAGCACGCGTTCGGCGACCGCCGCCGAGTCCACCAGCGGGTGCAGCGCCAGGGCGTGCCTGGCCAGCTCGGCCGAGCCGGTCGTCGCCGCCGCGATGGTCGCCCGTTCCACCGCCTTGACCTGGAGCATCAGGCCCAGCTCGGCCAGCCCGGGGGCCAGCGTCGGCACCGGGTGCGCGCCCTGGGCGCCCACCTCGCACACCGTCTCCACGATGGCGTCGTCCGGGAGTTCCGGCACCGTGCCGGCGTTCCGCACGTTGAGGATCAGCCGGCTGGGCCGGTCCTCGGCGATGGCCGCCATCAGGGTCAGCGCCACCCGGTCGTAGCCGCCACCTGCCAGATCGCGGCTGTCCCGCTCGCCGCCGCCGCTGGCGGCCCGCTGCTCCGCGCCGTAGGTGCGCTCCCGCTCCAGCCGGGTCCGCTCCCAGAGCGCCGGCGCGCGGTCCAGGTCGCGCGCCGCCTCGGTGAAGAAAGCGCCCTGCTGGGCCGCCAGGAACTCCCCGCGCGTCCCCCCGGCCGCCGCGACCGCCCGCCGGGTCTCCCGGCCGAAGTAGTAGTAGTGCAGGTACTCGTTGGGCAACGTGCCCAGCGCGCGCAGCAGTTCGCCGCCGAAGAGCCGCCCCTCCTCGAAGCCGGCCAGGCCCGCGTCGTCGGCCAGCAGCTCGCCGAGCAGGTCCCGGCCGCCGTGGCTGAGCGAGTTCAGCCAGCCCAGGTGGTTCAGCCCCACGTAGCCGTAGCTCACCTCGTCCGGCGCCACCCCGGCGGCCCGGGCCGCCCGGCGCACCAGACCGACCGGCGAGTCGCAGATGCCGATCACCCGGTGGCCCAGCCGGCCGGCCATCGCCTCGGTCACCAGCCCGGCCGGGTTGGTGAAGTTGATCAGCCAGGCGCGCGGCGCCAACTCCGCGACCCGCTCCGCGATCCGCAGCGCCACCGGCACCGTGCGCAACCCGTAGAGCACCCCGCCGGCGCCCACCGTCTCCTGCCCGAGCAGCCCCTCGGCCAGCGCGGCCCGTTCGTCCCGCACCCGGCCCTCGGTGCCGCCCACCCGGATCGCGTGGAAGACGAAGTCCGCGTCCCGCACCGCCTCGTCCAGCGACTCGGCCACCCGGACCGCCGGCGCGTCCGGCACGCCGTCCGCCAGCCGCGCCAGCACCCGGGCGATCACCCGCACCCGGGTGGCGTCGGTGTCGAACAGCCGGACCTCGTTACAGCGAACGGGTGAGCGCTCGCCCGCCGTTGTCAGTAGCGCCCGGTATACCAGGGGGACACGGAACCCTCCGCCGCCGATGATCGTGAGCCTCATGAGGCGGAACGTACCGTAGAAGAGCCCACCCCCCAGCCCGGAGTCGCAGGTGACCCCTCAGCACGAGCCCCCGACGCGCAGCACGCTCGACCCGCTGGCCCAGCGGCGCGCGCCCGCCGACCCGGTCCGCGACGTCTACCTCACGGGCACGGTCTTCCTGGACATCATCTTCACCGGCCTCGACTCGGCGCCGGTCCGCGGCACCGAGTCCTGGGCCAGCGGCCTGGGTTCCAGCCCCGGCGGCGTGGCCAACATGGCCACCGCGCTGGCCAGGCTCGGCCTGCGCACCAGCCTGGCCGCCGCGTTCGGCGACGACATGTACGGCGAGTACTGCTGGGAGACGCTGGAGCGCGGCGAGGGCATCGACCTCTCCCGCTCCCGCACGGTCCCCGGCTGGCACTCCCCGGTCACGGTCTCGATGGCCTACGAGGGCGAGCGCACCATGGTCTCGCACGGCCACGAGGCGCCCCTGCCGGCGGCCGAGCCGGCCGCCGAGTGCGTGCCGAAGGCCAGGTCGGCGGTGGCCTCGCTGGTGCCGGGCCGGCCCCAGGAGTGGATCGCCAAGTCGGCCGGCCAGGGCAGCCTGATCTTCGCCGACACCGGCTGGGACGAGTCCGGCCGCTGGGAGCTCTCGGCCCTGCCCGACCTGGCGCACTGCGAGGCGTTCCTGCCCAACGCGGCCGAGGCGCTGCGCTACACCGGCGCGGCCGACCCGCGGGCCGCCGCGCACGCGCTGGCCGAGCGGGTGCCGGTCGCCGTGGTCACCATGGGCGCCGACGGCGCCTACGGGGTGGACGCCAGGACGGGCGAGACGGCCCACGTGCCGGCGATCGCGGTGGAGGCGCTGGATCCGACGGGCGCCGGGGACGTCTTCATGGCCGGTTTCGTCACCGGCACGCTGGCCGGCTGGCCGCTGGCCGACCGGCTGGCCCTCGCGGGGCTGACGGCCTCGCTCTCGGTGCAGGAGTTCGGCGGCTCGCTCTCGGCGCCCGGCTGGGCCGAGATCGCCGCCTGGTGGCACGGCGTCCGGACGCTGGCCCCCGCCGCCGCGCCGCCCGGTCCCGAGGCCGCCGCGCTGCTCGCCAGGTACGCCTTCCTCGACGCGGTGCTGCCGGGCCCCGGGGCGCCCTGGCCGCGCCGGCGGGCCGTGCCGACGCTCGGGTTCCGTGGCTGACCGGCCGGTGCCCGGCGTGTCCGGCCGGCCGCGGCGGGTGACCGGCCGGGCCCCGCCGGGGGCGCGGCCAACACCGCAGCGCGGCAAGGAGATAGCGCTCCGTAATGTCCTGGGGCAACCGGCGCCCGGCGTCGTACCCTGGGGGCCAAGGCACCCCAGCGCAGAGAGGGATGAGCAGGGTCCTTCCGGGCCGCCCATGACGCAGACACCCACACACCAGCCCCGCCCCACCGACGAGGCGACCGCCCGGTTCACCGTCCCGGCCAAGCACCCGATGGTCACCGTGCTGGGCTCGGGAGACGCGCTGCTGCGCGTGATCGAGCGGGCCTTCCCGGCCACCGACATCCATGTCCGGGGCAACGAGATCCGCGCCACCGGCGACGAGGCGGAAGTGCGGCTCGTGCAGCGCCTCTTCGACGAGATGATGCTGGTGCTCCGCACCGGTCAGCCGCTCACCGAGGACGCCGTCGAGCGCTCCATCGCGATGCTGCGCGGCACCGGTGGCGACGACGCCAGCCCGGCCCAGGTGCTCACCCAGAACATCCTGTCTAACCGGGGCAAGACCATCCGCCCCAAGACGCTCAACCAGAAGCGCTACGTGGACGCGATCGATCAGCACACGATCGTGTTCGGCATCGGTCCGGCCGGTACCGGCAAGACCTACCTGGCCATGGCCAAGGCCGTCCAGGCGCTCCAGTCCAAGCAGGTCAACCGCATCATCCTGACCCGCCCCGCGGTGGAGGCCGGGGAGCGGCTCGGCTTCCTGCCGGGCACGCTCTACGAGAAGATCGACCCCTACCTCCGCCCGCTCTACGACGCGCTGCACGACATGCTGGACCCGGACTCGATCCCCCGGCTGCTCAGCGCCGGCACCATCGAGGTCGCCCCGCTGGCGTACATGCGCGGCCGCACCCTCAACGACGCGTTCATCATCCTGGACGAGGCGCAGAACACCAGCACCGAGCAGATGAAGATGTTCCTCACCCGGCTCGGGTTCGAGTCCAAGATCGTGATCACCGGGGACGTCACGCAGGTCGACCTGCCGGGCGGCACCCAGAGCGGCCTGCGTCAGGTGCAGGAGATCCTGGACGGGGTGGACGACGTCCACTTCTCCCGGCTCACCAGCCAGGACGTGGTGCGGCACAAGCTGGTCGGGCGCATCGTGGACGCGTACGACCGATATGACCACCGGACCGGAAAGTAGCCGCCCCGCATCATGGCGATCGAGGTCAACAACGAGTCCGGCCAGCCGCTCGACGAGCGGGCGCTGCTCGACATCGCCCGCTACGCGCTGGCCCGGATGCGCATCCACCCGCTCTCCGAGCTGTCCGTGATCGCCGTGGACGCGGCGGCCATGGAGCGGCTGCACGTCCAGTGGATGGATCTGCCGGGGCCGACGGACGTGATGTCCTTCCCGATGGACGAGCTGCGCCCGCCGGCCAAGGACGACGAGGAGCCCGTCCAGGGCCTCCTCGGCGACGTGGTGCTCTGCCCCGAGGTCGCCGCCGAGCAGGGACGCGCCGCCCCCACCAGGCACTCGATGGACACCGAGCTGCAACTCCTCACCGTGCACGGGGTGCTGCACCTGCTGGGCTATGACCACGAGGAGCCGGCCGAGCGGGCCGAGATGTTCGGCCTCCAGCAGGCCATCGTCGACGGTTGGCGCGCCGAGCGCGGCCTGTCCGGGCCCTCCCCGGCCCCCACGCTGACATGACGGGCACCCTGCTGGTCGCGGTGCTGGCGCTGCTGGCCGTCGGCTGGCTGTCGTCCTGTGCCGAGGCCGGGCTCTCCGTGATCACCAGCTACCGCGCGGAGGAGGCGGTCCGCGCCGGCCGCCGGGGCGCCGACCGGCTCGCCGAGCTGGCCGCCGACCCGACCCGCTACCTCAACCTGGCGCTGCTGCTGCGGGTGGCCAGCGAGATGGCCGCCGCCGTGCTGGTCGCCTACGCCTGCCTGGAGGCCTTCGACGGGCTGCTGCCGGCGCTGTCGGCGGCCTTCGGCATCATGGTGCTGGTGTCGTTCGTCGCGGTCGGCGTCTCGCCCCGCACGATCGGCCGGCAGCACCCGCTGACCACCACCATCGCCGCCGCCTACGTGCTGGTCCCGCTGGTCCGGGTGCTCAACCCGCTGACCCAGGCGCTGATCATCCTGGGCAACGCGGTCACCCCGGGCAAGGGCTTCCGCAAGGGCCCGTTCGCCTCCGAGGCCGAGCTGCGGGCCATGGTCGACCTGGCCGAGCGGGAGTCGCTGATCGAGGACGAGGAGCGCCGGATGGTGCACTCCGTCTTCGAGCTGGGCGACACCCTGGTCCGCGAGGTGATGGTGCCCCGCACGGACCTGGTCTCCATCGACCGCGACAAGAACCTGCGCCAGGCGCTCAGCCTGGCGCTGCGCTCCGGCTTCTCCCGGATACCCGTCACGGGCAAGAGCGACGACGACATCGTCGGCATCGTCTACCTCAAGGACCTGGCCCGCCGGACGCACGTCAGCCGGGAGGCGGAGACGGAGCCGGTCGAGGTCGTGATGCGCCCGGCCACCTTCGTCCCGGACACCAAGAACGCGGGTGACCTGCTGCGCGAGATGCAGCGCGACCACATCCACGTGGCGGTGGTGATCGACGAGTACGGCGGCACGGCCGGCCTGGTCACCATCGAGGACATCCTGGAGGAGATCGTCGGCGAGATCACCGACGAGTACGACGTCGAGCTGCCGCCGGTCGAGGAGCTGGGCGGCGACAGCTACCGGGTCACCGCCCGCCTCGACCTGGGGGCGCTGGGCGAGCTGTACCACCTCCGGCTGGACGACGAGGACGTGGAGACCGTCGGCGGGCTGCTGGCCAAGGCGCTCGGCCGGGTGCCGATCGCCGGCGCCCGTGCCGTGGTCGACGTCTCGGCCGAGCAGCCGCTGGACTCGGCGGGGCCGGCGCTGGCCGCGCTCCGGCTCACCGCGGAGTCCCCGGCCGGCCGCCGGAACCGCATCGAGCGGGTCCTGGTGGAGCCGGTGCCGGCCGAGACGGCCACCCAGGAGTCCCAGCCGGCCGAGTGACCCGCCGGGGTGCGCGCGCCCGGCCCGTCGGCCGGAGGCCGAGTGACGTGGTGCGCCCCGGTGGCCCTCACCCGAACGGGGGAGCGAGGGTGGCCGGGGGCCCGTTCGGGTGGCGCCATGGGAGCCATGAACGCGCATCTGCGAACGGTCACCGTCGCCGGGCTCGTCACCCTCAGCCTCGCCCTGGCACCCGGCCAGCCGGCCGCGGCCGACGCCCTCGGCGAGAGCCAGCTGAAGGCCGCGCTGCTGGACCCGCTGGACTTCCCCGAGGGCTGGGCCAGCGACAGCGAGGAGGCCGCCGCCGAACGCGGCTTCGGGGTGCCGGAGCCGGCCGAGAACGCCTGCGGCGAGCTGTTCGACAGCTCGGCCGACGAAGCCCAGCGCGCCGGCTTCGCCAAGACCCAGACCGGCCCGTTCGTCACCACCGTGGCCACCGCACACGGGGACACCGCCGCCGCGCGCCACGCGCTGGACGCCTTCCGGGCGGCGGCCGACGCCTGCGACACCTTCCACACCGAGGAGGGCCCGGCGGGCGACCAGACCACCGTCGCCTACGACCAGGAGCCGTCCGGCGACCCGCGGGCGCTCGGCGACGAGAGCGCCGCGGCCCGGTACCAGCGCCGGCTGGGCGACCCGGACACCGGTCCCTCGGTGCTGGTCGAGGTGGTGATCGCCCGGGTCGGCCCGCACCTGGTGCGGGTCGCCCAGGCCGGCCGGGAGGAGCCGGACGCGGACCCGCTGACCGCGATCGCCGACCGCGCGGTGGCCAAGCTGACCGAGGCGGCCCGCGGCGGCACCCCGGCGCCGCACCCCGACCAGCCGGGCACCACGGAGCTGTGACCGCGCTCTCGCCGCCTCCCCACCGCCGCCCGTCGCGCACCGCATAAGCTCGGGGCCATGACTGAAGGCGTTGCCCCCCGGGCGGTGGACCTCGACGAGCCGGGGCCGGAAGACCGCAAGATCATTACCCTGGCCCGCAGCGCCAGGGCCCGCAACGGCGCCGCCGAGGGGGCGGCCGTGCGCGACGAGATGGGCCGCACCTACGTGGCGAGCACCGTCGCCCTGCGGTCGCTGGAGCTGAGCGCGCTGCGCACCGCCGTCGCCATGGCGGTGGCCAGCGGCGCCCGCTCGCTGGAGGCGGCCGCCGTGGTGACCGGCGCCGAGGCGCCGGCCCCCGAGGACGTGGCGGCCGTCACGGACCTCGGCGGCGCGGGCACCCCCGTGCTGCTGGCTGGCCCAGACGGCGTGCTTCGTGCGACGATCGCCGCCTCATGAACTCCCCTGACCCCCAGGCCGCCTCGGCCCCGCACCGCTCCGGCTTCGCCTGCTTCGTGGGCCGTCCCAACGCCGGCAAGTCCACCCTCACCAACGCCCTGGTCGGCACCAAGGTCGCCATCACCTCCAACCGGCCGCAGACCACCCGGCACTCGGTGCGGGGCATCGTGCACCGTCCCGAGGCCCAGCTGGTGCTGGTGGACACCCCCGGGCTGCACAAGCCGCGCACCCTGCTCGGTCAGCGCCTCAACGACGTGGTCCGCACCACCTGGGCCGAGGTCGACGTGATCGGCTTCTGCCTGCCGGCCGACCAGAAGGTCGGTCCTGGCGACCGCTTCATCGCCAAGGAGCTGGCCCAGGTCAAGCGCACCCCCAAGCTCGCGGTGGTGACCAAGACCGACCTGGTCGACCGCGAGACGCTCACCGAACAGCTCATCGCCGTCGACCAGATGGGCCGCGAGGCGGGCATCGAGTGGGCCGAGATCGTGCCGGTCTCCGCCGTCGCCGGCGAGCAGGTCGGGCTCCTCGCCGACCTGCTGGTCCCGTTGCTGCCGGAGGGCCCGCCGCTCTACCCGGAGGGCGACCTCACCGACGAGCCCGAGCAGGTGATGATCGCCGAGCTGATCCGGGAGGCCGCGCTGGAGGGGGTGCGGGACGAACTGCCGCACTCGATCGCCGTGGTGGTCGAGGAGATGCTGCCGCGCGAGGACCGCCCGGCCGACCGGCCGCTGCTGGACGTGCACGCCAACCTCTTCATCGAACGCCCCAGCCAGAAGGGGATCGTGATCGGCCCCAAGGGGCAGCGGCTGAAGGACGTTGGCACCAAGGCGCGGCGGCAGATCGAGGCCCTGCTGGGCACCCCGGTCTTCCTCGACCTGCACGTCAAGGTCGCCAAGGACTGGCAGCGCGACCCGAAGCAGCTCCGCCGCCTCGGTTTCTGACCGACGGCCCCGGCCGGCGGGCCGCCGGTGCGGCCGAGCCGGGGCAACGCCCCGCGGTCGACCGTGGGTTCGGCCGGCGCCGCGCCAACGGCTGGCCGCCGTGCGGCAGCTGCGGGAGCTCTGGGCGCGCGTCCCGCATGATGCCCCGGCCAGCCAACGGTTTCCGGAGCAACGCCCCAGGCCAGGCCGCCTGGTTCGGCCGGCGGCGGCCATCCGCGGGGCCGGTGGGCTGGGCGTCGCCTCGACGGCCGGCCGTTGCCCAGCCTGCTCCGGTTTCCGGGGCAACGTCCCAGGCCAGGCCGCCTGGTTCGGCCGGTGGCGGCCATCCCCGGGGCCCGGCGGGCTCGCCGCCACCTCGGCGAGCGCCGCGCCGCAACGCCCCAACCCGGGGCCGCCGTTGCGGGAGCGTCAGCCGCCCGGTGGCCGCGCCGGCCCCCGGGGCGGCGGGCCCGGCGGTCAGCTGGTCGCCGTGGCGGCCGCGGTCAGCAGTCGTTCGGTGTCGGCCGGCGGCAGCCACAGCGCCGCGCCGAGCGCCTCCAGCATGGCCCGTTCGGCCTCCCGGTAGGGGCCGTCGGCCAGCGCGATCCGCGCCCCGCGCAGCAGCAGGCTCTCCCGCCCCGGGGTGGCCAGGTGCGGCGTCAGCGCCGCGACCGTCTCGCTCGCCTCCTGGGCCATCAGGGACAGGCTGCGGGCCGCCAACGAGGCCTGGACGGTCAGCAACTGCTCCTCGGAGCAGTCGGGGAAGCCGGCGTCCCGCACCGCGTCCAGGGCCAGCCGCCTGGCCGGCTCCGCGTCCACACCGCCGGCGGCCAGCATCGCCAGGGCCACCGAGTGGGTGGCCTCCCGCAGCAGCGTGGCCAGCTGGGTGGTGGTGGGCAGGGCGAGCGCCCGCTCGGGGAACCGGCGCCGGCAGGAGACGCACTCCAGCACCGGCGCGGCCGGGCCGCGGCTCAGCAGTGGCACTCCCAGCACGGTCAACCGCCGTCGCCCGGCCAACCGTTGATAGCGGCGATCACCCCCGCAGGACGCGCAGAAGAAGTCCCCGTCATCCGTGACCCGCCAGACAGTCCTGACCCCGGCCAACCGGGAGTGCACCACGTTGTACCTCCGTTACCCGCTGGCTACGATGCCGCGACCGTGATGTTAACCACAGGCGGCGCCCGGCGTCAGTAGTCCGTCGCGAAGTCCCGGTGACGGCGGGCCGGGGAACGGCTCGGGGAACGGACGGCACGAGGCCGGGAACGGGGGCGGTTCGGCCCCGTTCCCGGCCTCGGCCGGTTGGGCTGGGAGCACCCTGCCGGGCGCCTCCGGTTGACCTCAGCGCGCCGCGCGGTTGACGGCGGAGACGACCGCCTTCAGGGAGGCGCGGACGATGTTGGCGTCGATGCCGACGCCCCACAGCACCCGGTCGCCCACCGCGCACTCGATGTAGGCGGCGGCCTGCGAGCCGGCGCCCTCGCTCATGGTGTGCTCGACGTAGTCCAGCAGCCGGATGTCGGCGTCGACCACGCCGGTGCCGGCCAGCGCGTCGAAGAACGCGGCGAGCGGCCCGTTGCCGGTGCCGGTCAGCGTGGTGTCCACGCCGTCCACCACGGCCGCCACGGTGAGCGCGTCCTCGCCGTCCCTGGTGCTGGAGGTCTGCGCCTCGCGCAGCGCGATCCGGCCCCAGCCCGGGGTGCCGGAGGGCTGCGGCAGGTACTCGTCCGAGAAGGTCTCCCAGATCGCGGCCGGGCTGACCTCGCCGCCCTCGGCGTCGGTCTTCTCCTGGATGATCCGGGAGAACTCGACCTGCATCCGGCGCGGCAGGTCCAGCGCGTGCTCGGACTTCAGCACGTAGGCGACGCCGCCCTTGCCGGACTGGGAGTTGACCCGGATGACGGCCTCGTAGCTGCGGCCGACGTCCTTGGGGTCGATGGGCAGGTAGGGCACGTCCCAGGGCAGCTCCTCGACCGGCTTGCCGGCCGCCGCGGCCTGCTCGGCGAGGGCGTCGAAGCCCTTCTTGATGGCGTCCTGGTGGGAGCCGGAGAAGGCGGTGTAGACCAGGTCCCCCACGTACGGGTGGCGCGGGTGGACCTCCATCTGGTTGCAGTACTCCCAGGTCCGGCGGATCTCGTCGATCCGGGAGAAGTCGATCATCGGGTCCACGCCCTGGGAGAAGAGGTTCATCCCCAGCGTCACCAGGTCGACGTTGCCGGTGCGCTCGCCCTGCCCGAACAGGCAGCCCTCGATCCGGTCGGCGCCGGCCATCAGGGCCAGCTCGGCGGCGGCCACCGCGGTGCCCCGGTCGTTGTGCGGGTGCACCGACAGGCAGACGAACTCCCGGCGGCTCAGGTGACGCCCCATCCACTCGAACCGGTCGGCGTGCGTGGAGGGGGTGGAACGCTCCACGGTGGCCGGCAGGTTGAGGATGATCTCGCGGCCCTCGGCGGGCTGCCAGACGTCCATCACGCTCTCGCAGATCTCCAGCGCGAAGTCCAGCTCGGTGTCGGTGAAGATCTCCGGGCTGTACTGGTAGCCGAAGGTGGTGCGGTCGTCCAGCAGCTTCTCGGCGTACTCCATGACCAGCCGGGTGCCGTCCACGGCGATGGCCCGCACCTGGTCCCGGCCGCCGCGGAAGACGACCCGGCGGAAGGTGGGGGCGGTCGCGTTGTACAGGTGGACGGTGGCCCGGCGGGCGCCGACCAGGGACTCCACGGTCCGCTCGATCAGCTCCTCGCGGGCCTGGGTCAGCACCGAGATGGTCACGTCCTCCGGGATCGCGTCCTCCTCGATGATGGAGCGCACGAAGTCGAAGTCGGTCTGGCCGGAGGACGGGAAGCCGACCTCGATCTCCTTGTAGCCCATGCGCACCAGCAGGTCGAACATGGCGCGCTTGCGGCTGGGCGACATCGGGTCGATCAGCGCCTGGTTGCCGTCCCGCAGGTCGGTGGAGAGCCAGCGCGGGGCCCGCGTGATCCGCTGGTTCGGCCAGGTGCGGTCGGGCAGGTCAACGGCCTCGTAGGGCCGGTAGCGGTGGGCTGGCATCCCGGAGGGCTGCTGGGTGACGGCGGCGTTGGTCAGCGGCGTCGGCTTGCTCATGAGCGGCGGAACTCCTTGTGCCGGGACGGCGGGGCGCCGTGCGGCGATCGGACGAGGGGACCGACGGACAGGGCCGAACTCCGCGGGGAGGGGGTCGGTCTGTGGCTACAGACCCTCGCCGCGGCGGCTAAGGAGAAGCGTCCAGGTTCGCATCGCGGCTCCCACCCTAGACCCGACCGGGGCCACCGGACCTCCCCCGGTCCAACATCCGAGACATCACTCACACCGGTCACCCGGGGCACTCACACCGGTCGCCCGGGGCGGGGAACGGGTGGGCCGGCGGCCCCGGAGCGGGCGTCCCCGGCGGCCGGGCACCGGCTTCCCACAGGGGGGTGGCGCCAGCCACGGGTGTACTCCGAAGGATGTAGAAACGGCCCGGTGTCACCCGTGGTCGGATGCGGAAGTGTCAACCGTGGGTGGATGAAATGCCTGGTCAGAGCGAGGAACCTGGGATGGCGGCCGTCCTTCGGGGCGGTGTCCGCGGACCTTCCCCTTCCCGTTGCCACGCCATTTCCATCTTGCGCGAGGAGACCCGTCATGGGCGCACTGGACACCCGTCCCCCCGAGTCCGTCGAGCCGGTGCCGCCGCCCGATCCGGGCGGGTCCCGGCGCGGCCGGGCGCTGCCCTGGCTGGTGCTGGGCGCGTGGCTGGCGGTGCTGCTCCTCGCGCTGCCGTTCGCCGGCCGGCTGGGGGACGCCACGGCGGACGAGGGCGTGGCCTATCTGCCGGACAGCGCCGAGTCCACCGAGGTGGCCCGGCTCACCGAGCTGCTGCCCGGCGGGGACACGACGGACCTGCTGCTGGTGCAGCAGCGGCCGGGCGGGCTGACGGCGGCCGACCGGGAGCTGGCGGGGCGGCGGCTGGCGGAGATCGCCGAGCGGTTCGAGCTGACCGCGGGCGGCCCCGGGGACGCCGGGCTCACCTCGGCCGACGGCGCCACCGCGCTGTACCCGTTCGCGCTGGGGGAGCTGGCCGAGGAGGCGCGGGCCGAGGCGGTGGGCGAGATCCGGGAGCTGCTGGCCGGGCCGCCGGCGGGGCTGACGATGGCGCTCGGCGGCGGGGGCGCGCTGGGGGTGGACGCGGAGGCGGTCTTCGAGTCGATCGACGTGACGCTGATGCTGGCGACCGCCGGCATCGTCGCGCTGCTGCTGGTCGTCACCTACCGCAGTCCGCTGCTGTGGCTGGTGCCGCTGGTCGCGGTCGGGGTGGCGGCGGTGGCCGCGATGGCCGTGGTCTACGGGCTGGTGCGGCTCTTCGACCTGACGGTTACCACGATGTCCAGTTCGGTCATGACGGTGCTGATCTTCGGCGCGGGCACGGACTACGCGCTGCTGCTGGTCGCCCGGTACCGGGAGGAGCTGCGCCGGCGGCCGGCCGCAGGGGAGGCGATGCGGGCGGCGTTGCGCGGCTGTGGTCCGGCACTGCTGGCCTCGTCGGGGACGGTCTCGCTGGGGCTGCTGTGCCTGCTGGCGGCCGATCTCAACAGCAGCAGCGGGCTCGGCCCGGTCGGCGCGGTGGGGGTGCTCTGCGCGCTGGCCGTGATGGTCACGCTGCTGCCCGCCCTGTTGGTGCTGCTGGGGCGTGGGGTGTTCTGGCCACTGGTGCCGCGGTTTGGGGCGCCGGCCCCGGCCGGCCGGGGCTCGTTCTTCGCCCGTCTCGGCTCCTCGGTCAGCCGGCGTCCGGTCGCGATCCTGGTCGCCGGGTCGCTGTTCCTCGGCGTGCTCTCGCTGGGCGCGCTGCGGCTGCCCGGCCCGCTGGGCGAGCTGGACAATTTCACGGACCGGCCCGACTCGGTCCGGGCCATGGAGTTGGTCGCGGACGCCTTCCCGGAGCGCAGCGGACAGCCGATCACGGTGTTGGCCGACGCGGAGCACGCGGCGCGGGTGGTGGAGCTGGCCCTGGCCACCGAGGGGGTGGCGGAGGCGGAGCCGGCGCGGGCCGGGGGCGGCTGGCGGGAGATCGAGGTCTTCGCCGCCGACCCACCGGAGTCGGCCGGTGAGCGGGCGACGGTCGCCGCGCTGCGGGAGCGGCTGGCCGAGCTGCCCGCGGCCCGGGCCGTGGTGGGCGGGCCCACGGCCCAGGCGATGGATCTGTCCAGCACCAGCGCCCGTGACCAACTGCTGGTGATACCCCTGGTGTTGCTGGTGGTCCTGCTGGTGCTCGGGGTGCTGCTGCGCAGCCTGGTCGCCTCGGTGCTGCTGCTGGCCGCGGTGGTCGCCTCCTGGGGCGCGGCGATGGGTCTCGGCGGGCTGGTCTTCGGCCCGGTGCTCGGCTTCGCCGGGCTCGATCCCCAGGTACCGCTGCTGTCCTTCGTCTTCTGCGTGGCGCTCGGCGTGGACTACGGCATCTTCCTGATGCACCGGATGCGGGAGGAGGTGCTCGGCGGGGTCTCCACCCGGGCCGCCGCGTTGGCGGCGCTGCGCACCACGGGCGGGGTGATCGCCTCGGCCGGGGTGGTGCTGGCGGCGACGTTCTGTGTGCTGGCCGGCATGCCGATGGTGGTGATGGCCGAGATGGGCTTCGTGGTGGCGGTCGGCGTCCTGCTGGACACCTTCCTGGTCCGCACCTACCTGGTGACCTCGGCCAGTTGGCTGCTGGACCGGCGGGTCTGGTGGCCGGGGCGGCTCGCCCGCCGCCCCGCCGTCCCGGTGCGGGCCGGCGGTGTCGGATGATGACCCGATGAGCACGGCGGTGTGGGCCCGGTGGCGGCGGCCCCTGGAACGCCCGGCGGTGGTCCGGGTGTTGGGGTCGGATGCCGTGCTGGCCCTGGCGCTGCTGGCGGGCTGCGTCGCCGTGGCGCTGCTGCTGCCGCACGACGGGCGGGCCACGGACGGGCTGGCGCTGGCGCTGCTGGCCGGCGTGGTGGGGCCGCTGGCCTGGCGGCGGCGGGCCCCGCTGGCGGTGCTGCTGGTCTCGCTGGCGTTCGCCGCCGTCTTCCACCGGCTGGACTACCAGCACGCGGCGCCGTTCGCGGCCACCGCCGTCGCCGCCTACACGGTGGCCGCCGCCGGGCCCCGGCGCCGCACCCTGGCGCTGGCCGTCGGGGTGCTGGCGGTGGTCGTGCTGGTCTGGCAGCTCAACGGCGGCATACCGGCGCTGAAGCTGCTGCGGATCTCCGGCTGGCTGCTGAGCGTGGTGGCCCTGGGGGAGGCCGTGCGGTTGCACCGGGGGCTGCTGGCGGCGGCCAGGGAGCGGGCGGAGCGGGCCGAGCGCAGCCGCGAGGAGGAGGCGGCCCGCCGGGTCGCCGAGGAGCGGCTGCGGGTCGCCCGTGATCTGCACGACCTGCTGGCGCACAGCATCACCGTGATCGGGGTCCGCGCCTCGGTCGCCGCCCACCTGCTGACGGTGGACCCGGCCCGCGCCGACCTGCCGGCGGTGGCCGGCACGCTGGAGGAGATCAGCGACGTCTGCCGGGACGCCCGGGCCGAGCTGCGCTACACCCTGCGCGGCCTGCGCGGGGACGAGGCCGGCTCGGCCGGGCCGCCGGCCGGCGTGGCCGGCATACCCGATCTCGCCCGGGCCGCCGAACGGGCCGGCGCCGAGGTCGCGTTGTCGCTGCCGCCCGACCTCGACCCGGTGCCCGGGCTGGTCGGGGCCGCCGCCTACCGCATCGTCCAGGAGGCCCTGACCAACGCGGTCCGGCACGCCGGCCCCGGGGTCCGTGTCCGGGTCGCGCTCGCGCGCGCCCCCGGGACGCTGCGGGTGTCCGTGGCGGACGCCGGGCCGCCGGCCGGCGGCCCGCCCGGCCCGCCCGGCGCCGGCTTCGGCCTGGCCGGTATGCGGGAGCGGGCTCGGGGCGTCGGCGGGGCGCTGACCGCCGGCCCTGCCGCGGCCGGCGCCGGCTTCCTGGTGACCGCCGAACTACCCCTGGAGGGAAGCCCGTCGTGACCGAGCCCAGCCGGGCGCCAGCCCCCGAGACCGGCCCGGAGATCCGGGTGCTCCTCGCCGACGACCAACTGCTGGTCCGTTCGGCCTTCGCCATGCTGATCTCGGCCACCCCGGGCATGACGGTGGTGGGGGAGGCCGGCACCGGCCGGCAGGCGGTCGCGCTGGCCGGCGCCACCCCGGCCGACCTGGTGCTGATGGACATCCGGATGCCCGACCTGGACGGCATCGAGGCCACCCGGCTGATCGTCGCCGACGAGCGGCTCGCCGCCCTGCGGGTGCTCGTGCTGACCACCTACGACACCGACGAGTACGTGGTGGAGGCGCTGCGCGCCGGCGCCTCCGGCTTCCTGGTGAAGGACACCAGGCCGGCCGACCTGCTCGACGCGATCCGCACGGTGACGGCCGGCGAGGCGCTGCTCTCGCCCGGCCCCACGGCGCGGCTGATAGCCCGGGTGCTGCGCGCCCCCGAGCCGCCGCCGGCGCCGCCCGCCGGCGCGCTGGGCGGGCTCACCGACCGCGAGCGGCAGGTGCTCGGCCTGATCGGCCGCGGCCTGAACAACGCGGAGATCGCCAGCACGCTCCGGCTCTCCCCGCTGACGGTCAAGACGCACGTCAGCCGGGTGCTGGGCAAGCTCGCCGCCCGGGACCGGGCCCAGCTGGTCATCGCCGCCTACGAGTCCGGCCTGGTCACGGTGGGCGGCGGGCCGGGCTGAGCGCGCGCCGCGGGCAGCCCGCCCGGCCCGGGGCCAGTCCCCGGGCGGGACCGGCCCCGGGTCAGCCGCCGACCGAGGCGAGCACCGAGCGCAGCAGCTCGATGTCCGCCGGCCGCGGCTCGTCGAGCACGCCGACCGCCGGGGCGTGCAGCGCGCTGATCGCCACCATCCGCTCACCGTCGTTGACCAGGGCGTCCAGGTGGCCCTGGTCGGTCGCCACCCGGGCGCCGTCGCCGAGGTCGGCGACCGTGATCTCGCCCGCCGGGACCCGCCGGGGCTCGACCATGTGCGGCGCGGTGAACACCGTGACGCCCAGGCTGGCCTCCGCGCCGGTGAGCTGGCAGCGCAGCCCGCCGGTGCCGCTCACCACGCTCCGGGCCATGCCCAGCTCCTCGCCGAGCACCTCGGCCGCCAGCCCGAGGTCGATCCCGGCGCACGGGCCCTCCGGGGTCCCGTCCGGGGCGACCGGGTCCGCCGGCATCCGCTCCAGCGCGGTGGCCGCGACCAGGGCGACCGCCTGGCCCAGCTCGGCGTCCGGCATCTCGGGCAGTCCGCCGGGCACCTCGTCCCAGGTGTGGGTGACCCGCAGCCCGGTGCTGCCGGCGATCACCCGCACCTCGCGGGTGCGCACCTCGCCGCCGGGCGAGGTCATGGCGAGCACCTCGGCCCGGTCGCCGAGCTGTTCCAGCGGGCCGGTGTCCATGCCCTCGTAGGCGGCGAAGAAGGCGGCCTCGTCCGTCCCGGCCACCGTGTCGATCCGCAGTCCGGAGACGCCCGGCACGTCCTCGGTGAAGTAGCCGCAGCCGGCCAGCCGGCCGCCCTCCTCGTCCGGGTAGACCAGCCGCTGGGTGATGTGCAGCGTGTCAACGCCGAAGATGGTGGCCAGTTCGGCGGTGGGGAAGAGGCCGCACTCGTCGAACGCGTCCTCCGCGGCCGGCTCGCCGGACCCCGCCGAGGACTCCCCGTCCGTCTCCCCGCCGGACTCCGCTTCGGCCCCCTCGCCCGACTCCGTACCCGACTCCTCGGTCCCCTCGTCGTGCACGCCGGCGAACAGGCCGCCACCGCCCTCGTCGTCCGATGCTTCCGAGTCGCCGCTCGAACAGGCGGCGGTGGTCAACAGGGCCACCGCGCCCGCAGTCACGGCCAGTCGCCTGGACCAGCCCATGGGTACTCCAAGATGGTGTTGCTTCGGTTGTCCTGCGGCCGAGCATGGTCGCGGCGCTTTCCCCGCGCTTTCCTCG